>JBEIMO010000195.1:0-3379 GCA_040378625.1 Verrucomicrobiia bacterium
GAGTCCAGCGGAAAATGTAAGCTTTTTTTCAGAAAGAAATGTTTGAGGGGAGCTACCTGAGTAGTTACCAGATTTTTTAAATTGCGTCAATACGCGGGACTGACCCCTCTCCCGTTCACACAGCCACTCCGACGCCTCGGTGAGGACAGCCGCGACATTCGCCATGTCGGCTTCTATCGCATATCGAATCTGCACCTCAACATTATATGAAGCCGTGGACATGATTATTCCTTAACGTCCTCCGAGAGAACGCGATCACCGTGCGACGGTGGCGAGGAGATGACGAGGAAATGTGAGGGAGCAGTCGCTGCGTTCGATACCCGATGCATTATGCCCGGCGCGATATGAACACCTTCGCCAGCGCACAGCCTCGAATCTCCTTCCGGTGACCGGATCGCGATTTCACCTTCCAGTATAAAAAAGAACTGGCGGCTGTGTCGATGATAGTGCGGAACTTCAGCGGTGCCCGGTGGCATCGTCTCTTGAATGACAGATAGGTTATCACTTTTCAGCAAATGCCACCCGTCGCATCCCTCTCCCCAAGTATAGTGCTCGGCGGTGTGTTTGCTGGTTGGGTTCATAATTTCCTTCCTTCATCCACTTCGTAGAAATCAAAGAACGTGATGATGTCGGTGCGGTGCGCAAGACCGCTCGCGGTCTTGTAGGCTCCCAGTTCTTGTGTCGAGCCATCGTCCTCATCACGCCAACCTCGTTTTAGCATGAACTTATTCCAGACCAGAACCTGCTCGTCGTTGGGGTGCCACCCGTTGGCGAAACACCACGCAAGAATCTCGTCGTCGCTTCCACCTGCCAGCACACGCTCGCATAAGGCCTCGTAGCTTACGCCAAGAAATCGGCTACAGCGCCGAATGGCGCTAAGTTAGTGGGGATTTGGGATGATTTTCGACGCCCACTTTTCGATGTGGGAGGGGGCCCATTTCTTTGCGGGGTTTTGTCATCAATCGGTAGTTCTTTGCGCGGCGTTTTTTGACGCGGGGTTCACTTCTTCCTGGGCGAAGTGGAGTGAGATCCCGCGCGATGGTCAGCAGCATGTCATCTATCATGGCGGCGATTGTTTTTGGTTTCTGCTCCACACCGCTCATTGCATGGGCGAATTGGCGCAGGGTATCAAGGCAACCTTTGAAGGAAACGCGCTGCAGATTCACATCGTGAGTGAGTGCGGACTTCTGCATCACGCTTCGGACGAGGTTGTAGGCAATAAAGTGCATCCGCAGTTCGCGTTCGATCATGTGAGGGGAGCGGCATCTCAGGACATCCATCTTGAGATGAGCTTTGATCTCGCGGAAGTGGAGTTCGATGCCCCAGCGCCGCCCGTAAAGAGCGGCAAGATCCTCGGCGGGGATGACTGCATCCGTCATAGTTGTAACGAGTGTCACGCTTTGGGTTCGAAACCCCTTGTGGGCAATGCTGTAGCGGACAACGCGGACATTGAGGCTCTCGGGCAACGCGGCGAACTCTTCCTCTGTCATTTTTGGAGTGCGCTGAGCGGGTCGTTTCCAATTCACAAGCACATCAAAATGAGCCGCCTTTGGGAGGTGCTCGCCAATCGCCTTACGGATCTTTTTTTCTGGCAAACGCATCAGAGAGTCCACTCCCTGGGCCTTCAATGATGCAAAGGAACCGAAGGAGCAAAATCCTCGGTCGGCCACGACGAGATCGCCTTTTTCCAGATGGGGCCAGAGAGATTGAAAAAGTTTGCTTTCGTGGATATGACGATCTCCGTAAGCGGCTTTGATAAGGGCACCTGTAACCAGACAGAAAATCCCAACCATATTCATCGATGGGAACCCGCACCCTGGAGTCTGTGATTTGCTTTGAGGCCATTTCGCTTGGTTGAGTGCCGTATCGGGCATTGAAATGCCGGTTCCATCAACGAGTCTGACTTGCCGCCCATGCCAGAGATTCCCCTCTGGGATATGCTTTTGCATTCGATCAACGAGATGTGTGTTGATTTGATCCAACATGTCGAGAGGGAGTTTGTTGCGGGCCTGGCAATAGGCGCTGGTGGCTTGGCTGATCGAAGGGCTTTTTCCGCTTGCCGATTTGCGAGTCAGGAAGGCCGAGAGGGAGCGAACTGCCTCGCGACAGGAGCCATCGGGCGTTTGAATTTGATGGAGAAAAGTCCAGAAAATGACATCCAAGGAAAAAATGCGACGGCGAGCCTTGATTCTAAATGCGTTCTGAGAAAGCAGTTTATTTGGAATGTAGGAGCCAAAAACCTTGCGGAGATGGGAAAAGGAACTAGCTTGCGAGAACTTGGCAAAAGCCGCTGCTGCCTCTGAAGCTGGAGGTCTTCCAAAAAGAAGAGGACCGAAACATTTGAAGAAAGGAGTTGTATTGCTCACACAATAGAACGTATAGTTACGATCATACAAAGTAAACATAATTGTATTATGAATCAACATTTTCTGAAAGAAAAAGACGGACAAAAGCTACAAGACCGCTTCCTCGAACTGCGAAAAGAACTATCCAATCTGGAATGGATAACCCATGGAAGTGTAACACCCAATCACCCAGGCAACTGGAGGTGGACAACAAAGGTCAAAGCGAAAACCGTCACTTTGTCGCTCTCTGCGGAGCAAGCCGACCTCTTCAAAGAGGCAATCGCCGCCAACAGGAAGGTCGAGTCCATCCTCAACGAAATGCGTTCCATTAGCCAAGAAATCCTTCTGAAATCCGCTCCCGGAACACGTAAAAAATCCAACTCCAAAACCGTCCCAAAAGGGTCTTAACTTAGCGCCATTCAACACTGACCCCCAGTTTGAATGGCATAAGGAAGTGGAACGGGTGGCTCTTAAAACTTAAGACTTCTTCTGACGGAGGAAGGTGAGGCGGGAGAGGAGGCCTTGTCCTTGGCGGGCGAGGCGGAGTTGGTAGATGCCGAAGCCGAGGAGGAGGATGACGCCGGTGATGTAGGTTTCGGTTTCGGGGACGGCTATGATTTGGTGGCCTTCGAAACCGGATTGGTCGAAAGATTGTTGAAACGCGTTTCCGGCAAATCCACTGTTGTTGCTTCCACTGTAGAAGCTGATGCGGTCAAGGTAATTTGATAGCCCAGTGTTGTCTGCAAAGACAATTTTGCGGTTTGCAACGCCATCACCCACCGGCGTTCCGTATTCATTGATCCCCTTCCAGTTCCAGATGGCGAGGTTGGCGCTGGATGCCCAGGAGCCCACGCCGCCGAAGCGCAAGATGCCGGTGAATCCATCGAGGTCGATGACCGAGTTGGCGCTGAGCGTGAGGAGGCCGACATTCTCGTTGAAGGTTCCACTCACGGCCAGTTTGCCCCCACCGAGGTTGATGTTGGCGTTGTCGTTGACGGCGTTCTCTGCGGTGACGAGGAAGGAGCCGCCGGTGA
>JBEIMO010000196.1:0-3375 GCA_040378625.1 Verrucomicrobiia bacterium
GATTCCGTCATAAGCGATGCCGTTCATGATGCCGCACATCGCATGCTCGCGAATGCCGAAGTGCAGATTGCGCCCCGACCGGTTTGTGCGGTTAAAGTCACCGCCGTCCTTGATGTAATTGAGTGTCGAACCGTGGAGATCCGCGCTGCCGCTGACCATGAGGGGCATCGCGGAAGCAATCGATTGAAGCACATCGCTGCCGGCCTTGCGGGTTGCAATGCTAGAAGCAGGATCAAATGCAGGGATCGCCTTGAGTAAATCCGGCACCTTGCCAGCAATCGTGTCATCGAGCTCGCGGGCGAGTTCGGCATTGGCAGACCGCCAAGCCTGATAGGTTTTATTCCACTCCGCATATCCCGCCTTGAGGGCTTGCTTGTGCGCGTTGAAGTAATTCCGCACCTCGGGAGAAACAAAGCACGTTTCCTCGGGAAGTCCCAGCGCCTTTCGCGACTCCACCACAAATTTCACACCGGCTTCACCATGAGCTTTATTCGTGCCACTGACCTCAGGAATTCCTTTTCCGATGACCGTCTTGGCAATGATAAACTGTGGTTTTCCAGTGGTCGATGCCTTCGCCTTCGCCATGACCGTGGCGATCTCGTGCAGATCGTGCCCATCGATTTGATGAACTTCCCAACCGTAGGCTGCATAACGCGCCGCCGTGTCCTCACTTTGAGAAACAGGGCCCATGGCGTCGAGCGTCACGTTGTTGGAATCATAAATCATGATCAGATTATCGAGACCCAAATGCGCCGCCAAAGCGCTTGCTTCCTGAGCGACACCTTCCTGAATGCAGCCATCACCCGCCAACACAACGATGTGGTGATTGAAAATTTTGTGCGTCGGCGTGTTGAAGCGGGCCTCACACATTTTCGCGGAGATCGCATAACCCACGGCATTCGAAACGCCCTGTCCGAGAGGCCCAGTGGTTGCCTCAACGCCAGGAGTTTCATGAAACTCGGGATGACCGGGAGTGATGCTGTGCAGAGCGCGGAAGGCCTTCAAGTCATCGATGGAAACCGCATAGCCCGAAAGATGCAGCCAGCTGTAGAGAAACATGCTGCCATGGCCAGCGGAGAGGATAAAACGATCGCGATTGAGCCAGCGGGGCTCATCCGGATTGTGAGTAAGAGCGCTTCCATAAAGAACTGCGCCGATATCTGCCGCGCCGAGAGGAAGGCCCAGATGACCGGATTTGCATTTGGCAATAGCGTCCATGGCAAGACCGCGCGCATCGCGGGCCGCCAATTCAAGGTTGAGCGTGTCGAGTATCATGGTTTTAAAGGCGAACAGCAAAAACGTTGAGCCCCCTATTTGCAAGTCACAATCCAGATACAGCTTCCCAGCACGCAGAAGAATCCTCAGGAGCTATTGATTTCGAATTTTCAGCACAGAAGCATCGATCACTTCAATAACTGCACGAGAATACTTACGAGAGGCGGAGCTGGACGTCCATTTTTCAGCGAGTTGTTTTTCTCGGCCAATCTTTTCATGGGAGGTAAGAAATTTGAATTTTACTTCGGACACAACCACGCCGTCCCCTTCTTGTCTGATGAAGTCAAATTCTGAGCCCGCCTCCCAATATCTCGCTGCATCCGTGTATTGCGAGCGGCAGTAATCCTCAAAGACTGTCGCAGCATGGTCGTGCAGGAGCTTGGTTTTTTCCTCGGTGCTTAAGCGGTGCCACGTAGTTCGTTGTGGAGAGTAAATACGAAACCAGAATCGCAAAGCAGGGTCGCCGATGCGGTAGTGGGTTTTTTTTGTCGTGCGAAGGCTTTCGCCAAAAGGAATCTCCCGCTCCAGCAAAGACGCGTCGAGCAATTGCTGAAATGTCCGGCCCAAGTTTGTCTGCGCCGTTCCAAGACGCCCTGCGATTTCTGAGGTCTTGCCTGCCCCTCGCCCCACAGCTTCCAGCACAGAAAGAGGTGTAAGGCCAGCGATCCGCTCCTCACGGAGAATGCGCACCGGCTCATCTTCCAAGTAAGCCGAGCGACCAAAAAACAACTCTTCCGCCAAATCCAGTGCCGAAGCCCCAGCTTCCACAAACTCCCAGTATTTGGGAATGCCACCGACCAGCGCATAGCGGGTGAACGATTCCATGGCCGATGGATCCAATGAACAAGCTTTGCAGAATGCGCAATAATCCATCGGTTCCAAATGAATAAGTTTGCGGGCTCGCTGGTAGAGCGGGGCAGAGCGGTTCAAAAACAAATCATTCATCGCACCCGTGCTCGACCCCGAAAGCACCAGCGTGAAACCCTCGGGTCTCTGATGATCAAGCCAACGCTGCACCACACTCGGCAGCGAAGAATCCGATGCTACCAAATACGGAAATTCATCCAAACACAGCACCCTCCCGCCATCGCCAAATTTCAAAAGCTCAAAAAATTCCAGCCAGTTTTTGGGCTGAATTCCAGCGGGCAGGGCAGAACCGATATCCCTCACGGTTTGCTCGATCTGCATCGGTGTCGCTGCCTCTATGGCCTGACTATAAAAACCGCCTCGCTTCTCCAACCAATGCGTGAGTAACCGCGTCTTCCCAACACGCCGACGCCCAAAAAGAACCACCAACCCTCCCGATTTCGCTGTCGCATCAAGGTCCTGCAACTCTTGAACGCGATTTGTAAATGCGAGCTTCATCAAAGAAAAATCGCAAAATTATTATGTTTATCAATAATAATTTTTACGAAGCATTAAATGAAATACCTACGGCGCTCGCATACTCCAAAGTTATAAAGACGATATCCTCGGCTAATAGTCGTTCAGCGGCGTTTTAATCGCGATCGAAGAACGCATTTAAGAGACCTTATTTTTTGTAATGGTAGCGAAGTTGAATGATCAGAATGCCCGACTCCACTTGGCGATATACCATCCTGTGCTCCTCGGTGATACGCCGTGACCAATATCCAGATAATGCTTGGCGCAGAGGTTCTGGCTTTCCGATCCCATCGAGCGGCGATCTCACGGTGTCTTTGATTAAATCATTGACTCTCTTGAGTATCTTTTTGTCTGTTGTTAACCAATACTGGTAATCCTCCCACGATTGCGGGGTGAATAAAATGTTCACGCGTCCAAATCGATATCTTTGGCGATCAGGTTCCCCTTTTCAGCAGCCTCGATGGAATCAAACAGTCGCTTGGCATTACTGGGGCTACGCAGCAGATAGGCAGTCTCTTGAAGCGATTCATAATCATCGAGCGACAACATCACTACCGCTTGGTCTCTGTTGCGTGTTATGATCACGGGATCACGATCGAGACACACACGATCCATTGTGGAGGCAAGATTCTCACGGGCGGCGGTGTAGGTGATCGCAGTCATATGGACAGTATAATGCACAGGATTCAGGGCGCCGTCAACCTTTTATACCGAAAA
>JBEIMO010000197.1:0-3283 GCA_040378625.1 Verrucomicrobiia bacterium
AGCAGTCAACTTCAGCAGGCCAGACTTCTCGAGGCAAACAGCAAAAAGATCCTCGAAGCCTACTCGAAGCTTCTCGCAAGCGGGGCTGGCTCTCGAGTCGAATTTCTTGCGCGTGAGTCCTCTTGGATCGATGCCGTCGCCAAGCTCAAGAATCTCGAAAACCAACAGCAAAATATCGTCACCACATTCCGCAAGGACGCAATGACTCGCCTTGGTGAAAATACCAAGCGTATCGCTGAAATTGAAGCCAACCTCACAAAAGCCCGTATCGCAAACTCCCAGCGAATCTTTGAAATAACAAGCCGCCTTGAGGCTGCGCAGGAGGAATCCGCCTACCACGAAATCAAATCCCCATCGGATGGCATTGTGTTTCAAATCGTCTCCAGCAAGCCAGGGACCGTTGTTGCGGCTAAAGACATCATCTTAAAAATTGTTCCTTCGGAGGAACTCATCGTTAAGGTCGATATTACAAACAGTGACATCGGATTCGTCAGCGCCGGCCTGCCTTGCGAAATTGAAGTGGATACATTTCCGAAACGCGAATTCGGCTTCATTGAGGGCGAAGTCTATTTTGTAGGCTCAGACGCCCTTCCGCCGACTGACGTGAAAAAGTTCTACAGCTTTCCTGCAAAAATCTCTTTGCAGAAGCAACACCTCACTATCCGCGGTAAGCAGGTGGTTCTTCAATCTGGAATGTCGGTGAGTGCAAATATCAAGGTGAGAAAGCGTCATGTCATCAATCTCTTCCTCGATAACATTCTTGGGCCACTGGACAAAATGAAGGAAGTCCGCTGAGTTTTTTGTAGTTTCATAATGAGCCCAATCGTGGCTTGACGAAAAACAAGTGGACTCGAGGGGCTTGGTCGCTGACGATACGCGGCTTTTCCATGCTAACGCTTTCACAAGTTACTAAATCATTTGGCGGTCGGATCCTTTTTGAGGAGGCCTCCCTTCAGGTCAACACCGGCGACCGAATTGGTCTCATCGGTCCCAATGGGGCTGGAAAATCAACGCTGTTTTCGCTTTTGCTCCGCAATGATGAACCTGATGAGGGACTGGTGACGATGCAGCGGGGAATCCGCGTTGGATTTCTTCCTCAGGAGACGGCGGCGGTGACGGACCAGACGGTTATCGAATTGGCTGCGGGGGAGGATGCCGATGGACGCTCAGAGGCAATGGCAAAGCGGATTCTCTCGGGATTGGCATTCCGTGAATCGGATTTTAATCGCCCTGTCGGTGACTTGAGCGGTGGGTGGATTATGAGAGCGCATTTGGCGCGATTGCTGGTTGAGGAGCCCGATTTATTGCTGCTGGACGAACCGACCAACCATCTCGACCTTGAGACGCTCGGGTGGTTTCAAAATCATCTCGTCGGTTATCCGGGAGCCATTTTAACAATCTCCCACGACCGTGAATTTTTAAATTTGATCTGCCGGGGGATTGTAGAAATCCGGCACCGGAAGTTGGTTCGCTATCACGGAAATTACGATGCCTGTTTGGAACAAAAGAAAGCTCGGGAGGAGCAGCATTTAGCCGCCTACAGGAATCAGCAAAAAGAAATTGCCCATCTGGAGGATTTTATCAATCGCTTTCGGGCTAAGGCTAGTAAAGCGGCTCAGGCCCAGGATCGCATCAAGCAGCTGGCTCGCATGGATCGCATTGAGGCTCCCGAATCCGATGAGCCAACAGTTAGTTTTCGATTTCCCCAACCGCCGCGTGGAGGTCAAAAAGTCATCACGTTGGAGGGTGTTCGGCAGGCTTATGGGGAGCATGTCATTTATGAAAATCTGAACGTCGAGATCGAGAAGGGACAACGAACCGTTCTGGTTGGTCCAAATGGAGCAGGTAAGTCCACTTTGTTAAAAATTTTCGCCGGCCAATTGGAATTGCAGGATGGCATGCGGACGCCAGGTCACAACTGCAGCATCGGCTACTTTGCCCAGCACCGCACAGAGGCTCTGGAAGGCAAACGCACGGTTCTCGAAGAGGTGCAATCCATCGCTCGTCCAGTTCCGGAACAGGCGGCGCGCACTGTGTTGGGAGCCTTTTTATTCCGAGGGGATGATGTTTTTAAGCGGGTGAGCGTTTTGAGCGGTGGTGAAAAAAGTCGACTGGCTTTGGTGAAACTTTTGCTCGATCCGCCCAATTTTCTTTTGCTCGATGAGCCGACAACGCACCTCGACATGCCGAGTATTGATGCTCTTATTCGGGCATTGGAGCCCTATGATGGCACGATTGTTTTTGTGAGCCATGATGTGCATTTCATTCGTGCCGTGGCGACATCAGTGGTCCATGTGCAAGCAGGGCGATTGACTCGCTACGCTGGAGATTACGATTACTTCCGCGAAAAATCTCAAGCAGGGGGCAATGCACGAGCCGGAACGGTGGCCTCATTAGGAAACTTTCAGCCCCAGGCGGCTTCGTCTTCAGGTGAAGCCAATAAGCCCAAACTCGGACTTAAAGAAATGAAGGCCTTGCGCCGCGCGGAAGCGGATGCACGCAAGGCTCTCAATGCTGAACGTCGTGCACGTGAGCAACGCGTCACCACACTCGAAGCTGAAATTCAGCGCCTCGAAGGAGTGCAGCGCGAATTAACGGCCCAACTTGAGTCATCGAATACCTATGACAATCCTTCGTTGGCCATGGAGATCAACCGCAAATTGGCTGGCGTAAGTTCGGCATTGGAAAAAGCAAATGCCGAGTGGGCTAGTGCTGCGGATGAGATTGAAAAATCAGCACCGGCAACCTAGCAAGGCTCGCCGGTGATCATCTCCACGATCGTCGTTATTTTCTCATTTGTTTTTTCAGCCCCGCGATGACGATGAGGATTTCGCTTTTCATGCGCGTTGAAAAAGAAATCATTCCCCGAACATGGCACGAATTATACGAGCCGGCCTGATTCAGGCCTCCAGCACGCACGATGGTGATCAAGACCCGAAGGTTATTCGCGTGGCGATGATCGAGAAACACATGAGGCTCATTGAGCAGGCTGCCCGTGAAAGCGTTCAGGTTCTCAGTCTACAGGAGCTTTTTTATGGTCCTTATTTTCCGGCGGAACAATCCATCCGCTGGTATGGATTAACGGAGCGAGTGCCCGATGGCCCCACGATCCAACTTATGATGGAGACCGCCAAGCGACTGGGCATCGTTCTTGTTGTTCCGATTTACGAAGTGGAGGGAACCGGGATTTACTACAACACAGCTGCGGTAATTGATGCGGATGGCCGATTCTTGGGAAAATACCGCAAGAGCCATCTGCCTCACTGTCATCCCGGATTTTGGG
>JBEIMO010000198.1:0-3281 GCA_040378625.1 Verrucomicrobiia bacterium
CGGCGTCCGTCACGGCTTGGATTGCTGAAGCCTGGGAGGTTGATGTTTTCATGTGATTCATTTCGGGGTCGGAATTATAAAACCCGCGCTCACCATTGGCAATCTTTCGAAAACCCACGCCGCAGCGCGCAAAACGAACCACGCCGCCGATTGACAATCGCCATGTGGTAACTAATGTTATTCCATGATCGCGCAATCCAAAGTTCGTAAAATCGGCAATTCCCTCGGCGTGGTTCTTCCTAAAGAAGCTCTGCAGCAACTTAATGCCGAGGAGGGCACGATTCTGTATTTCACGGAATCTCCCGAAAGCTCGTTGCGCGTGACACCGGAGCGTCCGGGATTTGAGCAATTCATGACAGTCGCTAACATGGGTATGCAACGATATCGAAATGCTTTGAGGGAGTTGGCCAAATGAACGAACCCGCCTGGATAACAAAGCCCATTCTTTTGTCTGTTCACGGCGAGTTGCTCAGCCGTTTCGGCGGGCTTGCTGGAATTCGTGATGAGGGCTTGCTGGATTCAGCTCTGAATAGGCCGCTGCATCTATTTAACTACGGAAATCCCACGTTATTTCAAATGGCGGCCTCTTATTCCCACGGCATCGTGAAAAACCATCCTTTTCTGGATGGCAATAAACGCACGGGCTTTATGGCTGCTTACATTTTTCTGGGCGTGAACGGATGGTTTTTGGAAGCCCCGGAGGAGGAGGCTGTGCTCGAAACTCTCGCGTTGGCGGCTGGGGAATCCTCGGAAGAAGCCTATGCCGCTTGGCTGATGCGAAATTCCGCGGCGGCCTGATAGCCAAATTAGAGGGAATTCACCGAATGGCGAAAATTCATCGTAAGAGATTCGCGCCAAGAAAAAACCATTTTAGTGATCCTAGAATCTTTAGTAAATCATTCCGTCAATTGGGTTAATTCTGTCAAAACGTCTTCTTTCGTTAAATTCGGTTTGACGGTCAATTTCATTGTCTCCGCTATTGATTAACGCGCTGCTTTTGTGCAAAAACGCTCCCTGATGTTACATCTGCTTGGCCGTCAGACTCTCCAGATTTTTTGGGGAATGGGAGACTTTTCGCTTTTTATTGCGAGGTCATTCCATGCTGTTGGCACATCCAGAAAACTCCTGCGGAGGATTGCCCGAGCGGTTCATGAGCAAGGCACGATTTGTTTACCGGTTATACTGATTGTGGGCGTCTTCACCGGATTGGTGCTAGGGTTGCAGGGATACCATGTTTTGAGTCGGTTTGGTTCGCAGGGGCTTTTGGGCACATTGGTTTCCCTGAGTCTGGTGAGGGAAATGGCGCCAGTGCTGGCGGCACTGATGCTTGTCGGACAGGCGGGATCGGCGCTGGCAGCCGAACTCGGCATTCAACGCAACAGCGAGCAAATTGCGGCGTTGGAGACGATGGGGATTAATAGTTACGGCTATTTGGTCGTTCCGCGCCTTATCGCGGCCTTGCTTGTTTTCCCGTTTCAGACAGCGCTTTTTGTTGTGATTGGTTTTTGGGGCGGGAGTCTCTCGGGTTCGCTCCTCCTCGGTGTCGATTCTGGAGTGTATTGGTCCTCCGTGCAGCGGGCGGTGGAGGCTCAGGATTTGCGGGAATGTTTTATCAAGGCCACGGTCTTCGGTCTCCTCTCCATCAGCATTTGCGCGTATCAGGGATTTCATGCCCATCGCAGCGTCTCTTCAGCAGGTGCCCGGGCCGTCAGCGCCTCCACAACCAAAGCGGTGGTTTATTCGAGCATTATGGTTTTGGTGGCGGATTACCTCATCAGTTCTTTTTTTGTCTGAGCATGGAAACTGCCCGCACAGATTTCGCGCTGCAAGTCGAAGGCCTGCACAAAGGATTCAACGGCCAACCGGTTCTCACCGGGGTGGATCTCGGTATTCCGCGTGGCAGCATCTTCAGTGTCCTTGGACCCAGCGGCGCGGGCAAGTCGGTTCTGCTGAAATGTCTCGCCAATATTCTGCAACCCGATGCCGGCCAAATCAGTTTCAATGGCAACATTCTTGGTTCAGGAGATCCCGCAGTTCGAGGAGAATTTCAAAAACGATGCAGCGTTCTTTTTCAAAGCAACGCGCTGTTCGATTCGTTGACGGCATTGGAAAACGTTGCCCTTCCGCTCGAGCAAACGACAGACCTGGGGACTAAGGAAATCCAGCAGCGCAGCCGCGAGGCATTGCGGCAATTGGAAATGGAGGAATTTGTGAACCACTATCCCAGTCAACTCTCTGGCGGAATGCAAAAGCGTCTTGCCCTGGCGCGCGCGATCGTGACACAACCAGAGCTCGTTTTATTCGATGAACCCACCGCCGGCCTCGATCCACTGCGGCGCAACGCCGTTTTTGCTATGATTGCAAAATACCAACGCCAATTCAGTTTCACGGCGCTGATCGTCACCCACGATGTGCCCGAGGCTTTGGTGGCGAGCGATCGCGTGGCGTTGCTGAAAGAAGGCAGAATATGCTTTGAAGGCACGCCGGCGGAGTTTTCGCATTCGACACACCCTGTGGTGTCCGATTTCCGGGACAGCACGGCGGCATTGGAGAACTCGATCACGGCTATTCGTCAAGGCACGCTCACGGCATAAATTTATGAAAAACACAAAACTTGAACTTTCCGTTGGCCTGTTTGTCCTCTTGGGGATTGCAGCCATTATCTATCTGGCCATCCAAGTCGGCACAGGATCGCTGCTCAGCGGTGATACCTACCTCATTGAATCACGATTCGCCAATACCGGCGGTCTGCATTCGGGCAGCAGCGTGCTTGTATCGGGAGTCACGGTCGGACGTGTTGAGGCGATTCGCATAGAACCATCCGATTATAGCGCCATCGTGACATTGCGCGTTTTGTCGGGCCTCCGCCTGCCAACGGATTCCATGGCTTCGATCAAGACGTCCGGTTTGATTGGAGACAAATACGTTGCTCTTTCGCCGGGCGCGGATGACACCTACATGAAGTCGGGCGCGAGAATAACGATGACAGAATCTGCGGTTGATCTCGAATCGTTGATCGGTAAAATGGCTTTCGGCGCTGTTGATAAAGACAACGGCGATAAAAAATAAAACGCATCGTGAAACTTCGCCTTCTTCAACTTCTTGCATTGGTCGCGCTGTGGCCGTTGTCCATTTTCGCATCTACTGCCGAAGCGGAAACTTTCCTTAAAAAAGCGGTAACCGAGATTGTCGCTATAGCTAAAAACTCACCGAACTCGGCAGCGCTGGCCACGAATGTGCGCCCAGTTTTGCTCAATATTATTAATTTCGAAGCCATGACC
>JBEIMO010000199.1:0-3237 GCA_040378625.1 Verrucomicrobiia bacterium
AGGAGTGAATTGGTATGGAATGCTGTAGTCTAATAGTTTAACGGATTTTATTGGGGCATGATTTTTCATAACGTGGCCAATTATAGCCGAGGGTGTGTTGCAACAACCGCCGCAGTCTTTTTTTAAAATATTCCGATGACTGTTGCCGAAAATGCGACCTCGGGTAGAGTATATTGAGTTTCACAAATGCTACAAAAGCTCGCATTAGAAAATGCATCAAAAAATACACGCAATTCAACTTGTATGCCTCGATTAAAAAGGGAAACCGGGGTGCCCTGCGCAATAAACTCGATCTCCGCTCCGATCTGGAGATAGCAAGTGATTGTATGACTCCTGGTGAATGGTTGGCAGCAGCAGCTCATTATTCTGATCCCCGTATTCTGAAAAGTGTTGCACGTAACCCAAATACACCTAAGCGGGAGCTATTTCGCTTGTGGGGTTTGTTTCCTGAGGCTGTTATTGAAAATCCGATCGTCACGCTCTGGGAATTCTCTTCCCAAGGATCAGTGGTATCGGAGATTCCCAAAAACGTGCTTTTTTCTCTTTATCAGGAATTTTTGAAGCGCCCCGGCTTGGCTTTACCCGAGGTCATCATTCCGATTGAGTGGCGTATTTATTTTCTTAAAAGTCAGGATGTGAATCCTAAGATTGCGCTACACTTTTTTGTCAGGGATCCCAGTGAAAAAGTGAGGTTGGCTCTACTTGAGAATGCTCTGCCGGCGCGTTTTGAGAAATTTGGACCAGCAAAGTTTCCGCTGGAGTCCGCAGAGGAACTTCTGCGCGGGGCCTCGCCTGCCATCCAAAAGGCTTTTGCCTGCGCGGTGGCAAAAAAAATGATTGTTCTTCGAGAACAACACACTTGGTTTTTGGAGAAAACGGCACGCCAATTGTATTCTCTGCATGGGAATGGTGTCTTCGAGCATCTTGCGTGTTGGAAGAGTCTGCCGCCGGACTTAATCGACGTTATTTCTCAAATGGGTAGCATAAATATTCTCGTGAATTTAGCTTCCCTTCCACGTTGTCCTCAATGCGTTTATGAGCGATTGGCGCGGAGCGAGTTTCCTGACGTTCGCGCTGCTGTCGCCCGGTTCACGCCGTTTGTAGAATTGCAGGAACGATTATTGCGCGACCCTAGTGTGCAAGTGCGGGCCGGTTTGGCCGGATCGCAATATATTTCTGATGAAATGCAGCGCCGTCTTGTGTTGCCCAAGAATGCTGACATCCATCTCGCTCTTTTGAAAAACCCTCGAGTGATTCCTGAGGTGCTGGGAATTCTTGGCAGTCTCCCCAATACAGGAATTAAAAATCAACTCCTGACTCATCCGTCTCTCCCTCAGCATACTTTTGATGAATTCTTGGAGAATTCCAAAAAATATTCTATTTCCCATGAGCGCATTGCTCGAACGCCGAAGTTACTCACGCCGCAACTCTACAAGCGTCATAAACACAACTTTGAGCCATGCGTTCTTCTTGCTTACGCAAATTCGCCAAAAACTCCAACCAACATTTTGGCAGAATTGGCCTGTCACAAAAATGGTAAAATCCAGAAAGCGGTCAGCGACCTTATCTCCAACAGCCCCAATTGTGCCAGTTCGATTTTCGATACGGATGCCATGGCAATCATCGAGGCGGTTGTAAATCACCCCGACACTTCTGGGCAGCATCCGATTCTTCGCTCTTCTCGCATGAGCTCGAACCAAGCGTTGCGAATTTTTGAAAATACGCGCTTCGACGCCGAGTTGCGCTTTTCTGTTGTGCTTGATCGATTGAAATTATGTCGCAAGCAGGGACTTTTTGCGGAATATGCCGATTTTTATCGCCAAATAGAAACTCCCTTGGAAGCCCTGCTGGAGAATCTGTCGCCCCGTGCGTTAAGTTCAATATCAGCGCAAGACGAAACTCCCGCCAAAATTCGCGAAATAATTAGTAAACACACGGACAACAATATTCGTGCCAGCAACACGGCACAAAGCCGCACAATCCCATTCAGCGCTATAATAGATGCTTATCCAGAAGCATTTCAAACGAATGAAAGGCCTGTTGTGCCCGCTTCCCCATTGCAAATTCTACAAAAACTCGCCACCTCACCGCACTCCCTCTTGGCCGCCTACGCGGGGCGCTGCCTTCTGGGTCCGACTAAAAAAATGGCAAATATCGTTGGTCAATATCCTATTGTATAACATTTATAGAAGAGTTTTTTTAAATCGGTCGCTTTCTGCTGAAGCATTGTTTCTCAGCGGAGGCAACTTTTTTCCGAACTTTTCGTTACTAAAAATTTTGTCAATTCTGTCAATCCTCTCTAAAAATCCACCCATGCAGCGTCTTGTCATCATCGGCGGAGGGATTATCGGCTTGGCCACTGCGCTTAAAGCCGCCCGGCAAAAGGTCGCACGGGAGGTTATTTTATTGGAGAAGGATGCCTCCACTGGCGGCCACCAGAGCAGTCACAACTCCGGTGTGCTGCATTGTGGACTCTATTACAAGCCCGGCTCGCTGAAAGCGAAGCTGGCGGTGGAAGGCATTCGTGAAATGGTGGCATTTTGCGGCGAGTATCGGATTCCGCATGATATTTGCGGGAAGATCGTGCTGGCGGTGGACGAGTCGGAGGTCGTGCGGTTGCGCGACTTGGAGGCGCGTGGAACGGCCAATGGACTTCGCGGCTTGCAGTGGCTCGAGGGCTCCGCGATTCGTGAGATTGAGCCCCACGCCGCCGGACTCGCCGCTCTGCGCGTGCAGGAGGAGGGGATCGTCGATTATGCGGCTGTGATGCGGAAAATGACGGAATTGATCCTTGCCGCCGGCCACCAAATCCGCACAAGCGCCCCCGCCCTTGGCATTCGCTCCAGCGGCGCGCTGCAAATCGTCAGCACCCCGCAGGAGGAAATCGAGGCCGACTTCGTCATCAACTGCGCCGGCCTGCATTGCGACCGCGTGGCCAGATCGGCCGGTTTGCGTCCGCAATCCCGTATCATTCCCTTTCGCGGCGATTATTGGAAATTGGCATCCGCCGGATCGCACCTCGTCCGGCACTTGATTTATCCTGTTCCCGACCCCGCGCTGCCGTTTCTCGGTGTGCACTTCACTCGCATGATTGGTGGGGGTATCGAAGCCGGGCCGAATGCTGTGCTCGCTTTTAAGCGCGAGGGATACCGCCGGACGGACATCTCGCTGCGCGATTCGTGGGACACCTTGACATTTCCCGGCTTCTACCGGTTTCTGAAAAAATATCCCGGCACC
>JBEIMO010000200.1:0-3236 GCA_040378625.1 Verrucomicrobiia bacterium
AGCGTCATTTATCATTCCTTTGATCGTTTATCCGCTAATGAGGAGAAAACTTGGAGTTGCGGATTCCGCAGCTCTGGCGGCGACTTATGGATCGGTGAGCGCCGTGACTTTTATGACTGCGTCTTCCTATCTGGAGGCGAAAGGAACGCCATTTGGGGGATATATGGTGGCGGCCTTGGCGCTCATGGAAAGTCCCGCCATTCTCTCGGGCCTCGTTTTGGCTCGACTCAATGATGCTAAGAGCGGCGGCAAAGGTCTCTCTTGGGGAAATGTTCTTCACGAGTGTCTGGCGAATAAATCCGTGCTCGTTCTTCTTGGTAGCTTGCTGATTGGTTTGGTGACGCCGGCATCCGGCACAAAGGCCCTCTATCCCTTCGTGAGCCAAATGTTCCCTGGCATCTTGTGCTTCTTCCTCATGGATCTGGGAATTGTCGCGGCACGGCGTTTTTCCGATTTGCGCGCCAGCGGGCTTTTTCCTGCACTTTTTGCAGTAGCCTTTCCGATCATTTCTGGATGCGGCGCTGCGGGGGTTGCCTATTTTTTAGGAATGGGAAAAGGGGATGCGCTTCTCTTTGCGATGCTCTGTGCCAGCGGATCGTATATCGCCGTTCCTGCCGCGCTCCGCTCGGCCTTGCCTGAGGCGAATCCGAGCATCTATGTGGCGCTCGCTCTCGGAGTCACCTTCCCATTTAATCTTCTCATTGGAATTCCTCTCGCCTACACACTCATCAACGCCGTTTGGCACTAATTCCCCAAATTTATGAAAAAAATTGCACTCCTCTTTTCGGGCCAAGGTGCCCAAACCGTCGGCATGGGCAAGGATCTCGCGGCGGAATTTCCTGTCGCGGCCGATCTCTTCAAAAAAGCCGATGACATCCTCGGTTATTCCCTCAGCCAAATTGTCTTTGAAGGCCCTGCGGAGGATCTTACCAAAACATCCGTCTGCCAGCCTGCACTCTACGTTCACGGATTGGCCTGCCTGGCCGTTTTACGCGAAAAATTTCCTGCACTCGAGTTTCAAGCAACAGCCGGTCTCTCGCTGGGAGAATTTACCGCGCACGCTGCCGCAGGAACATTTGATTTTGAAACCGGTCTTCGCCTCGTGGACAAGCGCGCCCGTGCGATGCAGGCGGCTTGCGAATCCTCTCAAGGCACCATGGCCGCGATTATTGGCGGGGAAGAGGATCGCGTGAGGGAACTCGCGGCGGCGGCCGATGTCGATGTCGCAAACATCAATGCGCCTGGCCAAATCGTGCTTTCAGGAGAAATCGCAAAGATCGCCGTGGCGGTCTCGCTCGCCAAGGATTACAGCGCCCGCAAAGCGGTTGAGTTGACCGTTGCCGGGGCCTTCCACTCCCGCCTCATGGAACCCGCTTTCCGCACGCTCTCCGCAGCCCTTGCGGAAACTCCAATGAATACACCTCGGGTCCCAGTTGTTTGCAATGTGGATGCCGTTACAGTCAATGACGCCGAAACCATCCGGCGCACGCTGGCCGATCAAGTCACTGGCAGCGTTTGCTGGTCACAGAGCGTGGAATTTCTCATCGACAGCCTCCACATGACTCATTTCTTGGAACTCGGCCCCGGAGGTGTTTTGGCCGGCCTTGTCGGCCGCATCCGCAAAGGAACGCCCATCGCCTCCGTCTCGAATGTCGCCACGCTCGAACAAGCGATCGCCTTCCTTTCCGCTGAGTAATACCTAAAAAATTAACCACAGAGGACACAACCGAGCGCCTGGGCGGGCGTGAGATGGAGCAACCGAAGGTTGGCCCGAAGGGCGAGGAAGTGGGCACGACCGAGTCAAAGAAAACAGAGGGGAACCAGTAAGTTTTTGCAATTCCTCACAAGCTATTCTTGGGAATCCTGTAAATGCCTTCCTGCTCATGACCAGAAAGCAGTTTGCTGTAATTTACTCTGTGCTCTCTGTGTCCTCTGTGGTCAATCCTCTCGGATTAACGTCTATGCCGTAACGCGCGGGGCCACGTTGATCGCGTCGATCAGTAACCGCAGTTTGCCAAAATCCCGTTTGTGCGGCGTGAGCACGATGCGAGGGAGGTGATGGATGTGAATGTCGTCCGCCTCCTCCTCGAGGGCGGCGGTCTGTTGGATGCGCGAAGCCGCGAGCACACAGTCGAATTCCTGATTTAAACTCTCGATCGCCTCCTCGGTGAGCGGTTCGTTGATGCGGATGACCATCTTTTCGCGCACCCATCGGTAGGAATGGAAATTCCGGTAGAAGTCCGTGATGTGCCGCACCGCATCGTCGGCATCGTAGGTGATGTGGAAAAGCCGGAAGTCGGTCTCGGAGATGAGTCCGTTGTGGAGCAGATCATTCGTTACAAAACGCCGCCACATTTCCCAATAGTGGCCATTTTGACGGTCGAGCATCACAATCGGCACGATCGGCATCTTCCCGGTTTGCATCAGGGTAAGAATTTCAAATCCTTCGTCATGCGTCCCAAAGCCGCCGGGAAGCAGAACAAACGCGTTCGTCTCCTTCGCAAAATTTAATTTGCGGGTGAAAAAATAATTGAAGTTGATGAGCTTGGGATCTCCATCAATCGTCGGATTCGCCGATTGTTCAAAGGGCAGGCGGATGTTGAGGCCAAAGCTTTTTTCAGCACCCGCGCCTTTTTGCGCCGCGCCCATGATGCCGTCTCCGCCGCCAGTGATGAGCATGTAGCCATAATCTACAATTTTTTTGGCAAAATTTTCCGCGAGCTTGAACTCGTCCTGATCGGGTTTCGTGCGCGCGCTACCGAAGACCGCCACTTTCCGAACGCGATTGTAACGCGCAAAGACCCGGGCCGCCGTCCGCATTTCCTTCAATGCCCGGTTCATGAGCTTCAATTCGGCTATCGATGCGTGATCCCGTCCAAAACCCAGAGCGGAATCCATCATTTCCTCAATCAACCGCGCCGCCTTGCCCTCTGCCACCTCGGCCGCCAGCGACTTCACCCGGGAATCCATCTCTTTATCTTTCATAATGGGGTCGTCACCTTAAGCCCATTCGAACCCTGCGCAATATGAAAAACTCACGCCCTCGCAAAAAGGACAGGTTGAATTTTTGATAAAATGCACAAAGCAAGCGAATCGATTAACCGAATGGAGAAAATTCATTTCAAGAGATTTGAAGCACGATGAAGAGGAATATTTCTCGGTCCTTCAAATCGCCTGACAGTCATTCTGTTCATTCGGTCAATTCTGTCTCCGTTTTTTGTATTAAATCCTTTGAC
>JBEIMO010000201.1:0-3219 GCA_040378625.1 Verrucomicrobiia bacterium
AAAGCCCGCATTCTTTCTGTATCTGAGCCCCGATCCGATACCGCAGATTGGTTGCGCGAGTTGAGCACTCTCCGATTGAGTCTAGGCCAACCCTCGACATACCAAAAACTAAGCGCGCTCGATGAGGTGCGCGAGGATCGTTGGTGAAAGCCGCTTACTGGGATACCTCCTGCGTGCTGGCACTCTACGCGCCGGAGGAAATATCATCCCAAGCTGCCGAGTTGGCGACTTTAGAAAAGGGGCAAATCAATTCCAGCGCCATTCTTGAATTTGAAATGACTTTTGCCGTCCACGCGAAGGAAGCCAGGGGAGAAATTCCGAGTGGGGGTTCCGCTAAAGTGCTTTCCCAGTTTCAAACCGACCTCCAGCGAGGGCGCTATCTGCTTGTTCCGTTAGGCATCGATATCAAGGCCTGCACCAAGGATATCGCCGTGAGAACCCTCCAAGAGGAGCCGCCGTTTTTTTTGCGAACGCTAAACGGGATACATATTGCCACTGCTTTGGAACTGGGCTCCTCGGAGTTGATCACGGCAGACAGGGAAATGGCCGACGCGGCTATACGGCTTGGTATCAAGACCAAATTCCTCAAAAAAATCGCCTCCGGGTAGTTTCTCCGCTTTCAAGCCTTCAATTCCTGCCCCGGATTTGAAGCCACCGCTATTTGCCACGTTATCAAACCCATCGCTCACCTTTTTATGTTTGGAAGATGAATGTTGTTTTGAATCCATTTTCCCCCGGTGCGGGGGACTCCACTTTCATGGATGCATCGTGGAGCTTGAAACTTTAAAAATTCCTGCAACACTCGCTGCGTGAATCTCCCTGCAACAGGCTATGTCGAGCAACTTGCTAGTGCTTTTTCTCAGGTGGAAGCTGCCGTTTGCAATCGGCTTGCTGCGTCTCTGAATGCCGCGCGTGAGCGAAAGGCCAATATCTTTCTTTGTGGCAACGGAGGTAGTGCTGCGAATGCAAATCACTGGGCCAATGATCTTATTTACGGGGCAGGGAAGACCGGTCGTGGAGGAGTTCGCGCTCACTCGCTTGCAGCGAATACATCAGTGATCATGTGTCTGGCCAACGATACAGGTTACGAAAATGTCTTCTCCGGACAGCTTCGTGTTCTCGCATCGCCGGGCAATATTCTCATTGCCTTGTCGGGAAGTGGCAACTCGCCAAATATCCTTCGCGCTTTGGAGGAAGCAAAGAACCTCGGGTTGGAAACTTGGGCGATCGTCGGTTACGATGGGGGCAAGGCTTTGCAACTCGCCCAAAATGTGATCCATTTTCCCATCAATGATATGCAAATCGCTGAGGATCTCCAAATGGTCGTCTGTCACGAAGTCACTAAAATCCTTGCCACACCGGTCTAATGAATTCTCAAAAAATCCTCGCTTACGACAAGGCGGCGGCAATTTTTGATCAGGAGCGTCTTGCTGGTCGGCGGGTTGTTCAGTGTCATGGAACATTTGATCTCATCCACCCCGGGCATATCGTTCATCTCGAGGAAGCCCGTGCGTTGGGCGACCTTCTTGTCGTGACCGTTACGGATGAGAAGCATGTCAATAAAGGCCCTGGTCGCCCTTGCTTCAATGACGCTCTGCGCGCTCGCACTCTGGCTGCGCTCGAGTGTGTGGACTATGTGGTTTTAATTCCCCACACGGCTGCGGTGGAAGCAATTCGTCTCGTCAAGCCACATGTCTACTGCAAGGGCAGCGAGTATGAAGACGCGTCGAACGATGTTACAGGAAATATCCACGACGACCTCACTGAGGTGCGTGCGCATGGCGGGGAGGTTCGTTACATCGGTTCGGTTGTTTTTAGTTCCACCCGCCTGCTGAATCGCCACTTCGACCATATTCCAGAAAAAGTCCGCTCGTGCTGCCAAAAACTCGCCACCCGCACATCTGCTGCCGAAATCCGCACGATGGTCGATGGTTTTCAAAACCTCCGCGTTCTGGTCCTCGGCGATACGATTATTGACCAATACGCTTGCCTTAAAGTCCAAGGCCTCACCTCCAAAAATCGCATTATTTCAGGTCGCTTTCTGCACCAGGATACCTACCTCGGCGGCGCTTTGGCCGTAGTGCGGCATGTGAAGGAGTTTTGCTCGAATGTGCGCTTCGTCAGTCTGCTTGGCACGGAGCCTTGGGTGGATGACTTGGTGGCTGGTGCACTGAGCCCCGAGGAAGACGCCACGCTGCGAGAGGATTCCTTTACCACAGTCGTGAAGAAGCGCTATGTGGAGCCGCTTTTGGCCGGTAACGAACTCTCAAAACTCTTCTCAATAAACTACCTCAACGACGAGGCGCCTGCTCAGGCTGTTCAGGAAAGGCTCTTCGAGGCTGTGCGCCGTGAGATGAAGCAATGCGATGTCGTGCTTCTCGCCGATTTCGGCCATGGTCTCATGCAAAAAAAACTCCGCGAACTCGTGCAGGAGGAAGCTCCCTTCTTGGTTCTGAATTGCCAAACGAATAGCAACAACCACGGCTTTAACATCATCACGCGCCAATACCAGCGCGCCGATGCCTTCTCGCTCGATAACCAGGAAATCATGCTCTCATGCGGCTTGCGGGATTTTGATCCTCACGCGGAGCTTGGCTCCATCGCTCAGCGTTTTGGTTCCAAGTATGCGTGGTTGACGCGCGGCAGCATTATGACTCTCGGTCTGGCTGAAGGCTACGAGCCATCAGAAATTCCGCCCTTGGTCACCGATGTCACAGATACGGTTGGAGCAGGAGATGCCTTTTTCTCTGTCGCGGGTCTTGCCGCCGCGAGTCGATTGCCGTTGGATGTGGCGACTTTCATTGGCCAGCTCGCAGGAGCCCAGGCCGTAAATATCGTGGGCAACGAGCGTCCGATTTCAAAGGCCGCTCTTCTCAAATCCGCCATGTCACTTCTCAATTTTTAATACCCTATGCGTTGTATCGTTACCGGAGCCTCAGGTTTTATCGGCAGTCACCTTGTGGACGCCCTTCTCGCGGATGGGCACGAGGTTCTGGGCATTGATGATCTCAGCACCGGTCGCTTGAAAAACCTCGATGCTGCGCGCAGTCAGGCTGGATTTCGTTTTCTGGAAAAAAACATCTGCACCGTCTCAAAAACAGACCTGCCATTTGCCGGATGCGACTGGTTTTTCCACTTGGCTGGGCGAGCCGATCTCGTGCCATCCATCGTCAATCCCGAGGATTACTTTCGAGTCAATGTGGAAGGCACATTCCGCGC
>JBEIMO010000202.1:0-3215 GCA_040378625.1 Verrucomicrobiia bacterium
AAACCTCAATGTGAATCTTGGTTTTTATTTGCTGGCAAAGGTTATAACGCTCGCCTTTTTTGCCTTAATCCAATGTGCGTTGTTCACTTGGATTGGGAATGCCCTACTCTCCGTGCGCGATGCATTTTGGATCGTTTTTATAGCAATGTTTCTTACCGCCGCCAGCGGAGCCGCCATCGGACTCATCATTTCGGCACTCGTTTCCGAAAGTAAAACCGGGATTTTGATTATCCCCGTTGTTTTAATCCCTCAAATCATCCTGAGCGGCGCCCTCATCAAATATGAAGAGATGAACCGCAACCTCGATTTCATCTATACAATCCAGCAGTGGACCTACAAACACCCTGAAAGCGCGATGCCGCCTCACAGCGATCTCCAAGTGCCCCTCATTTGTGAAATCATGCCTACACGCTGGTCGTATGAAGCCCTTGTTTTTGCCCAGGCGAAACTAAATCCCCTCACCAACCGCCAAGAAAAAATTCAAGGGATGATCCGTGAGATCATTCGCAAAAAACACCCTTCGCCCGAACAAGCCGATCGCCTTGAGGACCTCAAAGACACGCTGGCGCTGCTCTCAGGCTTGGAAGCCTCCGACCCCAAAAAACTCGATCAGGCTTTTGCACGGATTGACCAGATTATTGACGGAGCCCCTTTTGAACGCTCCCATTTTAAACAACTCGGAACCGGAACGACGGCGGAACAGCTCTACATCAATCAAAAGGTCACCGATCTGATTGCCAAAGCCGAGATGGAGCAGAGCGACTACAGGGAAAACCGGCACCTCAATGTCTTTTTTGGCCCCGTGAAGCAATATTTGGGCATTCGCGCCGGCATTCTCTGGTTCAATGTGACGATTCTTATTTCCTCCACAGTAGCGATTTTAACAATTCTCCTCATGATTCTCCGAGGGCAAATCCGGAACCGTATTTCTTAAAAAACCATTCCTTCGGGAAGTTCCTGCGTTGTTTTTTTGAACTTGGTGCTTGAGTTACGCTCCCGTGTATGACAGCTTGCCTCAACTTCAGGCGCTATCATTCATGCAATACTGTTCCGTCGACCTCATTAAATCCGGTCATTGGTCTGAATTCATAGCGTCACTCATGTTCCTTGCCGCGTGCTGGAAGCACGTTCACGCAAGGGGGTGCGCATCGCCTGAAGCCCAACGGTTGGCAGTCCCATTTTTGCGAGGAATTTATCCTCATTTGGACCGCCACCCAAGCAATGCAATAAGAAATAACATGTCATCAGAATACTCACCAAGCGGATCACGCCGTTCCTCACGTCGAGGCGGAAGCCGCCGATCGGGACGCGGAAACCGCAGTCCACAATCCAACACACCAGACAATAAACCAGCTGCCAAAAAATCCCTTTTCGCTAAGATTCTTGGATTTTTGACTGGAAAACCCGCTGCACCTGCAGCCAAGCCTGAACGCTCCAACCGCGCTGCCAGAGAGGGTTCCGAGCGTTCTTCACAACCTGAGCGCTCCAATCGCCCCACAGGCATGCGTTCTCCGGAAGTCGTCGAAGTCACATCCCCTCGTCTCTACGTAGGCAACCTGTCTTTCGATGCGGGTGAAAGCGACCTATTTGATCTCTTCAACGGAGTCGGTTCCGTGCAGAACGTCGAAGTCGTGGTCAACCGCCACAACATGCGCTCGAAGGGTTTTGCTTTCGTGCAAATGCAATCGGTCGAGGAAGCCAAACGCGCTGTCACCGAACTGCACGACAAGGAATTCATGGGCCGCAAACTCGTAGTCAGCGGCGCGAAGGCATTGGACGAGCGTCGCTCGGAACGCCCCGCAACAGCTGAATAAAGCTCATCCATCCAGCTCCGTGCCCCGTCCGATCATCGTGACGGGGCCAACGGGCTCGGGGAAATCCGCCTTTGCAGTGGCTCTTGCGGAGCGACTTGGCGGTGAAATCATCGGCGCCGATGCTTTTCAAATTTACGCTGGTCTTCCTATTCTCACCGCGCAACCACCCTCGGAACTCACCCAACGCATCCCCCACCATCTTGTTGGATTTTTAGATATTCAGACCTCTTTTGACGCCGCTCGTTTCGTTGATGCTGCGCAGATCAAAATCCAAGAAATTCAGAATCGCCAAAAAATACCGATCCTCGCTGGAGGAACTGGACTTTATTTAAAAGCCCTCACGCACGGTCTTGCCAATCTCCCACCGATCGACCCCGACCTCCGTGCAGAAATAGCCAAACTCCCCCTCGATGAAGCTATTCGCCAACTCGCAGAACGCGATCCTGATGCCTCTTCCCAAATTGACGTCAAAAATCCCATTCGCGTCACCCGCGCTTTAGAAATCGTCATTTCCACAGGGCAACCACTGGCCGTTACTCGAAATCAGTGGAACCACGACAATGGTGCCTTTCGCGGAATCGCGCTCGTGCGTAACCGCGAAGACTTACGCTCCCGCATTGCCGCGAATGTTGACGCCATGTTTGCCAGCGGCGTTATGGAGGAAGTGCGTGCCGCCGCTTCTGCCGGAGAGACCGCCTCGAAGGCTATTGGATTCCGTGAAATCCAATCCCTTTTGCGCGGCGAGATTTCGCCAACAGATTGCCGGGATGCAATCGTTCTGGCGAGCCAGCGCTACGCCAAAAGGCAGTTGACCTGGTGCCGGACGCAATTTAGTTTTTCCTCCTTAAATTTGACCGCCAATCCCTCTCCCGATGCAGCAATGTCCTTGGCAATGCAGTTTTTAGGCGAGTTATAAGAGCGGCACTTTCTGCCCGCCATTGATTTCAAAAATTCCATATCCCGCTCTTGCGGCGCTGTGTCTGGCTTTAATCGGATGTGAAACAGTGCCGAAATCCAAAAATCCCAAGCCAGAGGTGCAGATTTATGCTTCAAAACCGTTATCTGTCGAAGAAGGGATCGCGTCTTGGTATGGCGGATATTGGATCGGACGTCTTACGGCAAGCGGGGAACGCTACGCCGCGAGCGATTTCACCGCCGCCCACAAGACGCTTCCCTTCAACTCCCGCGCTCGAGTCATTAATCTAAAAACCGGGAAATCCGTCATTGTCCGCATCAACAACCGAGGCCCCTACATCAAAAGCCGCATCATTGATTTGAGTGTGGCTGCCGCTAAGTCGCTAGGGACCTACGACGGCGGTCTGGCACGCGTCCGCGTGGAAGCACTACGCGAAATCCCAATGATGACCTCCCCGAATCTGCGCGTGAAACCGCAGCCAGTTC
>JBEIMO010000203.1:0-3193 GCA_040378625.1 Verrucomicrobiia bacterium
GCGAGTCAGGTGATGACTGATCAACCAGATGCCCCAGTTTGCAAATTCGACCAAACCTCTTCTGAATAATTTTGAATGCGACCTTACGGATCGGCTCAGAGTCAACGTCTGATCCACGACGATGCAATTTCTGCTCCAAAGATTTCATCGATTCTTGGTAGGCAGCGGATTCGATGTAAGCGCAAAGAACTCGCACCTCTTTTTCACGGGATTTTTGAAGTTCTTGAAAAAACACATCGAGACCTCCGCGAAGTTGGGGAGGAAGTTTGTCCTCCAGGGAACCGCGCAAAATTAAATGCACATCCAAATCCCGCAGAAGATTGGTCTGGCGAAAGACATGGCTGAGATCCTTTTTGCAACGCACCGATACGCGGACATGATTTTTAAAAGCGCCAATGAGCGTGCGCATTTTTCTCAGAGCGACTCGGTAATCGTGAAGAAAATTGGAATCCTGACTATCAATGATTCCCCATTCGTTTCTTCGCGCAATAGCCAGAAGCTTTACCAATGCTTCCTCCCATGCAACGGCGGCCGGACTTGTTGCCAGAGCCTTCAAAACAAGCGGGCATTTTCTTGGGGATCGATATCGGGATTTTTTGATCAAATTCGAAAAAATGAGAATCCCACTTTTCTCTTCCCCTCACCCAAGCGTCTATCAGGTGTATTACTGACTTCGCTCTGACCCGATTATTGAAAAATTGAATCGAAGCCTCCTTGTCGGGATGTGTTCCTCCCGTTAGGCTAAATCGCAATGAGGATAATCGTCACAGGATTGATCGGTCAGTATGCGTTCGGCGGCGTCACTTGGGATTACATCCAATATGCCTTAGGATTTCGAGCCCTTGGGCATGATGTCTGGTATTTGGAAGATACCGGAGCGTGGGCCTACGATCCGGTTAAAATGGAACCCAGTGCGGATTGCTCCCACAACACGGCTTATCTGGCTCGAGTGATGGAAAAGTTCGGCATGGGTGACCGCTGGATTTACCGAAATGTGGCTGATGAAAAATATCACGGCGTAGCCAATGCCGCTGAGGCCGAAAAGATCATTGCCTCGGCCGATGTCCTCGCCAACGTCTCTGGTGCTTGCTGGCTGCGACCCGAAACCTCTGCGATTCCTCTCAAACTCTTTCTCGACGGCGATCCAATGTTCACGCAAATCGGATTGGCCAACGACCCAACTTCCGAATACGCCCAACGCGTCGCTGCGCACGAACGTCATTTTTCGTTTGGCCTGAACATTGGCCATCCAGGGTGCGAGGTGCCGACCGCCGGTTTTCAATGGCGTCCTACCGTTCAGCCGATTTCCTTGGATTACTGGAAACCCATTGGAGCAACTCCTGCCGAACCTCACATTGCCGAAGGCGCGTGGACGACTGTCATGAATTGGGCGAGCTACGCACCCAAGGAATTCCAAGGCAAAAAATATGGACAGAAGGACATCGAGTTCGAACGTTTTCTCGATCTCCCGCAAATGACCAAAGAAAAGTTCGCTCTCGCGATGGGCCAAGGAATTGGAAACAAGCGACCCACCGAGATGCTTGAATCCAAGGGTTGGCACATCTACGAGCCCGACACGTATCTTCCCGACTACTCGACCTACCGCGAATTTCTATCCCGCTCGAAAGGCGAATGGAGCATTGCCAAAAATGGCTACGTCCGTTCGCTCAGCGGATGGTTCAGTTGCCGCAGTGCCTGCTACCTTGCTGCTGGAAAGCCGGTCGTCGTTCAAGACACTGGCTGGAGCGCTCACTTGCCCTCAGGATATGGAGTCATGGCTTTCAACACTCCTGCCGAAGCTGCCAGTGCGATTGATAGCATTTCCGCAAATTACGCGCATCACTCGCAGGCTGCCCGCGCTTATGCCGAGAAACACTTTGACGCGGCAAAAGTCTGCGCTGAACTCATCGAATGATACCCGAATCCGCTCTTGTAATCGTTGGCCATGGATCCACGGTCAATCCCGACTCCAGCGCACCGACACTGGTCCATGCCCGCTCGATCCGTGAGCAGGGCATCTTCTCGGAAGTGGTCAGTTGTTTTTGGAAAGAAGAACCCTCATTTCGCGAAGTTCTGCGAATGGTCGATAGCGACAATGTCTATGTGGTGCCGAATTTCATCAGCGAAGGATATTTCACTCAAACCGTGATTCCTCGCGAACTGGGACTGGATGGCAAAGTGACTCAACGGGGACGCAAGACCATTCGCTATTGCGAACCTGCCGGCAATCACCCTGCCATGACCGGTCTGCTCATCCAGCAGGCAAAATCCGTCGCGCCCGGTGTGCCGACATCAGAAACAAGTCTCCTCATTGTTGGCCACGGCACCGGACTGAATGAAAACTCCGCCCAAGCTGCCAAGCATCAGGTCAAAATGATTCAGGAAAAAGGCGAGTATGCTGAAGTCTTTGCAACCTACATGGAGGAAGCGCCTTTGATTTCCGAGTGGGATAAAATCGCCTCCCAACCAAATGTCGTGGTCGTTCCCTTTTTCATTTCCGACGGCCTGCACAGCTATCAGGACATTCCTGTTCTTTTGGGCATTTCAGAAGATATCGGACCCGCCGCCAGCCAATCCGATGTATTCCGCCGCAATCCCTATCAACTCCGAGACCGCCAACTCTTCTACAGCGGGGCCATTGGCGTCGATCCTGGCTTTGCGAACGTGATCGTTGATCAAGTGCATTCCTTCCGAGAATAGGTTCCTCGATTCTATTTTCTTCATTCTGTCTAAAGCAGATAAACACTCCATTGCACTATTGTGAAACGGCAGTGAACTTATGGCGTGTTCTACTTGATCTATGTAAGCCATGCGGCGAATGGTCTGAAGTCCTCAGATTTGCATGATATTTTAAAGAAAGCCCATGAGGTGAACGCCAACCTCGGCATTACCGGATTGTTGCTTTATAAAAACAAGCGCTTCATGCAGCTGATCGAAGGTCAGGAGGATGCTGTGCGAGGTTTGTATCAAAAAATTTTGCAAGATCCCCGCCACAGGGATTTGATTGTTCTTCAAGAAGACACCGAGCCAGAGAGACAATTTCCTGGATGGTCCATGGCTTTTCGTAATTTGAATGCCTTACCTTCTGCCGACAAACTGGAATCTGGGGAGATTGAATTTGCGGATGATGCCCTTGAGAGGCACTCCAACAAAGCCACTCAACTCCTCCATCTCTTCAAGGAATACACCTGAA
>JBEIMO010000204.1:0-3183 GCA_040378625.1 Verrucomicrobiia bacterium
GCAAGCCTTTGCTTCCAACCCGGTGGCAAGAAATTTTCTGAGCAGTGAGGAAAAAGACTCCTCTTCTCTCACAGATGCCATCAATACTTATGTGAAGCTTTACGGTTGCTACCCAATAAGCATGATCGTTGACGCAAATGGCAAGGTTGTTGCCGTCAATTCATTGGACGCCTTAGGAAAACCAATCGAATCGAACTATCTGCTAGGCAAAGACTTTTCAGGTGCAGACTGGTTTGTGAATGCCAAACAAGGTCGTTTCACATCATCGGATACACTGACTGGCACTGTTGTAAGCCAGCCGGCTCGCGACCTAGATGTCAATAAACTGCTCGGCATCGATTTCGAAACCATTGGGTTCGCTGCGCCCATCACGGGGAAAAATGGCGAATTCTTGGGAGTCTGGAAGAATTTTACGGATATGGCTTTCGTCGAAAACATCTTATTCAAACCTTACAAGCAAATGAAAGAAAGCGGTATCTTATCCACGGAGATATCACTTCTCAACGAACACGGCCTTGTGCTTGGCAAACTGGACCCATCCGCCACAGGAAGCGAAGAATTTATCACCGATTCCAAAGTGATTCTCACCGAAAACATTGTTGCTGAAGGAAGAGAAGCCGCCAAGGACATCCTCTCCAAATCCTCCTCGATAGGCCGGGAGTATGATCCCATCCACAAAGAATGGACTGTTTACGGTGCAGCCAGAAGCAAGGGCGTTTTAGGATATCCGAACGCCAATTGGCATGTCCTTGTGAGTGTTCACGAGCAAGACTTGCTCAAGCGTGTGGTGGAAATCACTTGGATCATATCAGCCTGTGCCGTTATTTTCATGTTTGCCGCTGCAGTGATCATCGGTCGCTCGATCAGTAAACCTGTCGTAGCATGCGCCCAAGCCGTGAAAAAACTGGCCGATGGCGACCTGAGTGGAAGCGTCAAACTCAAGCGCGGTGATGAGGTGGGCGTTCTGGCCAACTCGGTGGATACATGTATTGAGAACCTTCGCAAGATGGTGCAGGAAATCACGCACACATCCGAAGCGCTGACCGAATCCGCCTCGATCCTTACCGAGACCGCCAATTCGCAAGCGGCAGGCGCAGAGCAAACAAATGTTCAGGCCCATACGGTGGCCGCTGCAGGAGAAGAGCTTGCAATCAATTCCAAATCTATGACCGCATCCGCCGGCGAGATCAGCCAGGCTGCTACAACCGTGGCTGCTGCTGTCGAAGAAATGTCCTCATCCATCCAAGAGGTCGCTCGCAACTGCACCCAGGAATCTGAAATCGCCCGCAAGGCGGATTCGCAAGCCCGCCAAACACGCGAGCTTATGCTCAAGCTCGACGAGTCCGCGCGCCAGATCGGCAAAATCGTGGAACTCATCAACCAAATTGCCGAGCAAACAAACCTCTTGGCGCTCAACGCGACCATCGAAGCCGCCAGCGCCGGTGAAGCCGGTCGTGGATTCGCCGTCGTTGCCAACGAGGTCAAGGAACTCGCGCGCCAATCCGCATCGGCTACTCAGGACATCCGCCTCCAAGTCAGTCTCATCCAGGAAAATACTTCCAATTCCATGGAGGCGATTGACGATGTGGCCAAGGTCATCGAACAAGTCAGCCAGATTGCTTCCAGCATCGCAGCAGCTGTCGAAGAACAATCTGCCACCACATCGGAAATCGTTCGCTCACTTCATAATGTCACATCCTCCACAAAGAGCCTGTCCGAAAGTGTGAAAAATGCCTCCTCCGGCGCAGATGAAGTATCACGCAACATTAACGGCGTCTCCCAAGCCGCCAGCGAATCCGCCAAAGGAGCCTCGCGCATCAGCTCCAGCGCAGGAGAACTGAGCCACCTTGCCAGCTCCCTCGGACAACTCGTCAATCGCTTCAAGTTGTAACCCTGCCCTTGTTTCATGCGAATTCTCGTCGTTGACGATTCAGCACTTTATCGGAAACTTCTCTCGGACGCTGCTTCAAGCGTTCCGGGAGCGGAAACCGTAGCTGTCTCAAGCGGCGAGCTGGCGCTCAAGCGTCTCGAATCCGAGAAATTCGACCTTGTTCTGCTGGATGTCTTCATGGAACAGATGAGCGGACCGCAAACGCTCGAAAAGATTAAGCAGTCCCACCCAGCTTTGTCGGTGGTCATGGTGAGCGGAGCCACAGGGCGGGATGCCGAAATCACGATCGGCTGTCTGGCTCACGGGGCGATGGACTTCATTCCAAAACCCTCAGGCTCTTCATTTGAGTCTGGAATGGAGGCGCTTAAATCTGAGATTCGTAAAGTAGCCACGTTAGCGCGTCTTCGCTGCGCATCATCTTCTGCCTTGCATGCTGCTCCCGAGCCGAGCACTCCAAGTGCAACGCCTCCAATCAAGCGCCTCCAACCGCCGCCATTTCCCGAATTGATCCTCATCGGCGTCTCAACTGGCGGGCCAAATGCCCTATCCACGATTCTTCCAATCATTTCGGCGAAGCTGCCCGTTCCCATCCTGCTGGTGCAACACATGCCCGCCACGTTCACCAAGTCCTTGGCCGAGCAGTTGGATAAGATCAGCGGGATTTCCATCAAAGAGGCAGTAAATGGTGAAATCCCAAAGCCAGGGGAGGTGCTCATAGCACCGGGAGGTTTCCACTTGGAAATCTTTCGAAACGATGCAGAAAAAATTCAAACTCGCCTCACCAGCAGCCCGCCGGTGCAATCTTGCCGCCCGTCGGCGGATGTGCTTTTTAATTCCGCTGCGAAATGCAACCTGCGCGGCGCTATCGCCATTATTCTGACAGGGATGGGTTCTGATGGAGCCGATGGCGTAGCAACCTTGCAACATGCATTACCCACATGGTGCATCGCTCAGGACGCAGCAACATCAACGGTTTATGGAATGCCTCAAGCCGTTGCGCAGAGAAATTTAAGCGACGAAATCTTGCCACTTCAAGAAATCGGGCCCCGCATTAATAAACTTTTCAGACTTTAATAACAAAGGGCAATAAATCACAGGGCATATGTTTGATTTCTCTAAAAACCCAAACGATTTGGGAATTCTCTCGCAATATGTTGCGCAAGCCTGCTGCATTCACTTAGGCGAAGAAAAACGCTACCTCTTCGAGGCACGCCTCGGCAAAATTATAGCCGAAAGCGGAGCCGTGGATATCCCGGATTTCATCCGCATGGCGAAAGCGGATGCCACAGGCC
>JBEIMO010000205.1:0-3149 GCA_040378625.1 Verrucomicrobiia bacterium
GATACGATTGCTAATCAGGTTTTAGGAGCTTGGCAGGCGCAAAAAAATGTTGTCCGGATCGATTCTGCCAATAAATCGCTCGAAGAGGATCGCAAGCGACATGAATGGAATACGAGAATGAGTGCTCAACAGTCTTCTCTTTCGACAGCTCCGAAGTGTTCAACTGGAGCGGCCCAATGGGCAAAAGAGCAGGAAATTCAACGAGCTGCCCGCATGCAGCCTCACGCTCAAAGACTTGCAGAAGTAAATGCCTTATTAAAAGCTAACCAAGTCAAAAGTGAAATTTCTGAACTCCAAACGCGCATTGAATTTCAGTCAATAATTATACAATTATTTCTTCAACGAAGATTTCGTCATGCTCTGATAGCATCACGCTTTTACCGTGGAATTTTTACTGATGGAGATAACAAGCTGCGTCTAGGAGAGCGCGCAAAATCTCTTTTTGCCCGTGTAGCTGATGTTCCTCCAACCATTAATTCGATTGATGCATTATCAAGCGAGGCTATTCGCGATGTTAGGGAAAGCGTGGAAGCCGTGAAATTTCTTTTAGAAAAAGACGAACTGGAAAGTGCGTCGGCGCGACTTGGTGAAGCATTTGTAATAGGGGAACATATGCCTGAAATACAGCAATTCCCTCGAGAGGATCGGCAGAGAATTCTCGTTTTTAGTCGCCAGGCAAATCAGCTTTTAAGTGCGTTGGAGGTAAAAGACTATGCTCGTGCTGAGGAATTGGTTTTGGATTTGAAAAAAAATGCAAAAGATTTTGATCCCTCAAAGCCGATGATGGCAATCCAAACCGCAAGAAACGTTTCTCGCATGCACCTTGCTCGGGCAAGGAATGCCGCGCTGAGCGGGGATGCTAAAACTTTAGAAACAGAAATACGGGCTGCCACAGAAATTTGGCCAAACAATCCTGATTTGGCAAATGTCTCAGGCCAAATTTTTGAAAATTCCGATATTCAGCAGCAGTCGATAAATGACTTCAACCAGCTCCTCAGCCAGAAAAATTATCGCAGGATTTTTGAAGACAAACTTCGCTTCATTGCGGCGGTAGCGATTTATCCCGAAAAACAAAAACAACTCACAGAAGTCTTAGAGAAGATGACGGCCGTTGAGACTGCGATTTTTAAAGCCCAAGAGATATCTGACCGCGGAGACAAGGCGGGGGCTTGGGAAAGTGCCGAGCAAGCCTACAAGAATTTCCCGGATGACAATAAACTTAACCAACTACGCGCTGACCTCACCACCCAGGCGGCGGATTTTGTTCAGACACTGGCCAAGGCCGAGGCATTGGAGAATCAAGACCAACCTGGCGCTTCCCTGGCTTGGTATTTGCAGGCACGGAAAAAATATCCCGCCAGCACCTTCGCCCGCGCAGGCATAGAGCGCCTCAGCGCGAAGGTCCTGCCCGATGCGAAGTAGGTTCCAAGTGACATGAAGCAAAAAATCCTGCTCGTTGACGGACACAGCATGATTTTTGACTGGCCGGACCTCGCTGCCATGCATGCCCGCAACACCGCTGCTGCACGGGAGGAACTGGTCAAACGACTCACCGGACTGCAGGACAACACCGGGTGGACGGTTGCCGTGGTTTTCGATGGCAAGGGCGTGAAGGCCTCGAGCGATGGCACACCGAATGGGATTGCCGTTTTTTATTCCCAGTCGGGCCAGACGGCGGACTCCATCATCGAGCGCCTTGCGGCCAAGTATGCGAAGGACCATGAGGTCACAGTGGCCACAAACGACCGCTTGGAACGCACAACGGCCGAGTCTTTCGGATCGAACACCATCTCGGGCATGCAACTGCGCGCTGAAATGGAATCCGCCCTCGACTCGCTGAGAGACACGATCCGCCGCCTCCGCCGCTGATGCCTCGAAAAGAAGTTTTTTCCTTTTTGCAAAGGCCTGTCTAACCTCCCTCGCCTATGCTCAAAACAGGAATCGTCGGGCTCCCGAATGTGGGAAAATCAACTCTCTTCAACGCCGTCACCCGCACCCGCAAGGCCCAGGCTGCCAATTTCCCCTTCTGCACGATCGAGCCGAATGTTGGCATCGTGAATGTGCCTGACGACCGCCTGCAGAAGCTGGCCGAACTTTCGAAATCCGAAAAAATCCTCCCGGCGGCCATCGAGTTTGTGGATATCGCCGGACTCGTCGCCGGAGCCAGCGAGGGAGAGGGACTGGGCAACCAATTTCTGAGCCACATCCGGGAGGTCGATGCGATCATTCAAGTCGTTCGCTGCTTTGAAAGCGAAGACATCCACCATGTCTCAGGCACAGTGGATCCGGTGCGCGACATCGAGGTTATCAACACCGAACTCATCCTCGCCGATCTCGGAGCGGTGAAGAAACGCGCGGAGCGAAACCAAAAGGGCGCCCGCAGTGGAGACAAAACAGCCAAGGCCGAACTCGCCCTGGCGGAAAAACTCATTCCCCACCTGGATTCGGGAAAACCCGCGCTCACGGCGGATCTCAGCGCGGACGAAAAAGAACTCCTGCGCGGATTTTTCCTCCTCACATCGAAGCCAACCCTGTTCGCCTGCAATGTCGGAGAAAACGACCTTTCCCATCTGGATGGAGACTCTGCGGCGGCGAAACATGTGAAAGCCGTGCGCGAATATGCCGCCGAGCATCTGGGTTGCGAAGCCGTCGTCATCAGCGCCCAAATCGAAAGCGAACTCGCCGAACTTCCGCCGGAGGAGGCGGCCGAGTTTCTCGCGGGACTGGGCGTCAAGGACAGTGGTGTGAGCCAACTCATCCGCGCCGCCTACCACCTCCTCGGCCTCCGCACCTATTTGACCACTGGCCCGAAGGAAAGCAGGGCATGGACGATCAACGCGGGCGATAAAGCGCCTGCCGCGGCAGGCGTCATCCACAGCGACTTTGAGCGTGGATTCATCGCGGCACAGATTGTTTCCTTTGAGGATCTCATCAGCCTCGGTTCCGAAGCGAAAGCCCGCGAAGCAGGCAAACTGCGCCTCGAAGGCAAAGAGTATGTCGTCCAAGACGGCGATGTCGTGGAGTTCCGCTTCAATGTGTAGACTCGGACGCTGAGCATAGGCTCGCTCAAGCGGCGACCGTCTCTGAACGCTCGATGGGACGGAAACGAAAGCGCTCGTGGTATTTTCCGCCATTGTGCTTGCGGCAGC
>JBEIMO010000206.1:0-3076 GCA_040378625.1 Verrucomicrobiia bacterium
AATGATTGAGATCCGGCACATGGGCGAGGACATTATGCGCGGCCATGAGATCCGCTTGTTGCCCGGAGGAAGCAAGTCGCGTGGCGAGTTCCGTGCCAAAAAATTCCTCAATAGTATCAATGCCTTTGAGGCGTGCAGCGGACGCTGTGCTGGCGGTCGGCTCGATGCCAAGGCATTTGATGCCCCTGCCTTTGACATACTGGAGGAGATAACCATCGTTAGAAGCGACCTCGATCATCAAGCTGTCGTTGCTAAGCGCGAAGCGTTTGACCATATCATGGACATAGGCTTCCGCATGTTTGAGCCATTGAAAGGAGAACGAGCTGAAGTAGGCATATTCCTCATTAAAAAGTTCCGCCGCGCGGGAGTAGGCCTCGGCCTGCACAAGCCAGCAGGAGTCGCAAACAACAACTTTAAGCGGAAACCATTTTTCAGGCCGACGCAGCGTGACATTGGTTAGGTATGCGTTCGATGGCGGCGCAGAACCGAGATCAATCAGTGTGCGGGTAATTTGGGACTGGCAATGTCGGCACTTCACAAGGCTACTCCTTCAAAATTCTCTTCCAACAAAGGGTGGTTCGAATCGCGTTGCGAGATCGAGGAGATCTGCAAAGGCCAAGAAATTTTCAAGATGGGATCAAGAGGCATCAGGCCGCGTTCGAGGGCGGAATCATAAAGTTCGGAATGGAGATATATCAACTCGCAATCGGTAGTCAATGATTGAAAACCGTGGGCAAACCCCGCAGGGATTAACATAGCTCTCTTGTTGGCGGCGCTGATCTCCTGAGCGTGCCATTTCAGAAAAGTCGGGGAGTTTTTTCGGAGATCGAGCGCGACATCCCATACTGCACCGCGAATGCACGAAACAAGCTTTGCCTCGGCTTTGGGAGGTAGCTGGTAGTGCATGCCGCGCACGACACCAACATCCCGCGTGAGCGTATGGTTTATTTGCTTAACCTCTCCTGACCAGCCGTGCGCCTGCAATTCTTCGGAACAAAAAAGCCGGGATAAAAATCCTCGCTCATCTTCGATCGGTTCACGCTGAACAATCACAAGATCGCTGAGCGGCGTGGAAAGAATCTCGAAGCGGCTCATATGGCACCAAGGTAGGCCTGAATATCCTGCTCGCACAGATCTACGGCGCTGTGCCCAGAGTTTTGAAGCCGATACCAATTCATGGTTCGAGCTACGGCTGTTTCCAGATTCCACACCGGGTGTATACCGAGCAAGCGCTTGGCTTTTGTGTTATCAAGCGTGAGTGTTTGGGCTTCATGGAGTCCGTCCGGCACGGAACCCCACTCGTTATCGCCGCAACCAAAGCTCTTTTGGGCCTGAGTCACCACTTCCTTGACCGTGGCGACATCAGAGAGATCAGGACCAAAATTAAAATCTTGTGCCGATTCAGGCTGTGCAAAAAGGTGCTCCGCAAGGCACAAATAGCCCGCGAGGGGCTCCAGCACATGCTGCCAAGGGCGAGTGGCACGAGGATTGCGAACGACGAGCGACTGGCCAGTCGACCACGCGCGAACGGCATCCGGCAAAATGCGGTCCACAGACCAATCGCCTCCGCCTATTACATTTCCCGCGCGGGCAGAGGCTAGGCCAACGCCAGCCGGCTCTAAAAAGGATTTGCGATAGCTGCTAATAACCATTTCAGCCCCGGCTTTGCTGGCGCTATAGGGATCATGACCGCCCAAAGGATCTGATTCCTCGAAAGCCAAACCTTTCTCATGGTTTTGATAAACCTTATCCGTCGTTACAGCCACGATGGAACGTACCGAAGAGGTCTTTCTGGCAGCATCCAAAACGTGGAGCGTGCCGATGATATTGGTGGAAAAGGTTTCAATCGGCGCGCAGTAACTTGGACGAACAAGAGCCTGAGCAGCGAGGTGCAAAACAACCTCCGGTTGAAAACGCTCAAACACTCCACGAATGCTCTGCTCATCCCGAATATCGAGCCAATTGTTTTCCACGCTGGACTCCAAACCAAGCAAACTGAAAAGGTTTGGATTGATTGCTGGCTGCAAGCTCACGCCGCTCACAACGGCTCCCATTCGAGCAAGCCAAAAGGATAACCAGGCCCCTTTGAAGCCAGAGTGTCCAGTAATAAGAACCCGACGCCCTCGCCAAAAATCTGGATTGGGCTTTTGCAATTTCACTTCCAGATTTTCCAAGGCGCCTGCCCGGTAGCCCAAAGCTCTTCCAAGTAGTTCTTATCCCGGAGTGTATCCATGGGCTGCCAAAACCCGTGGTGATCAAAAGCCATCATTTCACCCTCTGTAGCTAATTTCGTGAGCGGTTGGCCCTCCCAGCTGGTCTCATCCCCATCAATTAGATTGATACATTTGGGTGAAAGCACAAAAAAACCGCCATTAATTAAGCCACCATCCCCTCTTGGTTTTTCAATAAAGCCCGTAACCTGATCGCCAGACTTTTCTATCGCTCCATAGCGACCAGGGGGTTGAACCGCTGTAACGGTTGCCTTCTTTCCATGGAATTTATGAAATGCGATCAGCTTGCCAATATCCACATCCGCAAGGCCATCCCCATAGGTGAAACAAAAGGCTTCTTCGTCTTGGACATGCTCGGCAACACGCTTCAAACGACCGCCGGTAAGGGTATCATCACCCGTATCAACCAGTGTCACCTTCCAAGGTTCCGCCTTTTTTTCGTGGACCTCCATTCGGTTCGTCTGCATATCGAACGTCACATCCGACATGTGGAGAAAATAATTCGCGAAATACTCCTTAATCACATATCCACGATAGCCGCAACAAATTACAAAGTCATTGATCCCGTGAGCGGAATAAAGCTTAAGAATATGCCACAAGATCGGCTTCCCTCCGATCTCAATCATCGGTTTGGGCTTGAGATGGGTTTCCTCGGAAATACGAGTGCCGAGTCCACCGGCGAGAATAACTGCTTTCATTGTTTATTCTAGGTATTTACGTGACTCAACCAACCCCTATGGGTTGGGTGCGGTGATGGAATTGAACGTGGCCGGCAACACCTGCACGGACTGTTGCACGAGGCGATAGAAGAGCTTGCCTCGTGAGGTCGAGTTGCGGCGATTGAA
>JBEIMO010000207.1:0-3069 GCA_040378625.1 Verrucomicrobiia bacterium
ATCGTGCTTCGGGCGATTTCGAGCGTCCAAACTTTCGAAAGCAAACGCATATCGCCTTTCAATTCGGGAAATGCCGCAAGAAGCGAATCGGGCTGAGATTCGGAGAATTCCGGAGTTTGCATAAAGGCGCCCAATCGATTCTGTGAATCTTTGTTTTTCACCAAAGCATTGATCAATGCCAGTGCTTGCGCTCGATAAAGACTCAACGAAGTGCCATCTAGGCGTTCCGGCTTTTGTTTAAGAAATTCCTGAATGTTCGGAGGTCGGTCACTTCGCACAAGCGCTTCATAGAGACCATCTGGAGCCTTCCCATCTTCGCGGCACAGTGATTCTGTAAGACCCTCAATAAACCATCCGGGCGGCGTTGAATAAGTCCTACCTGCTCGCGGAGGATTTTTTTGAAACATGATATGATAAGCCATTGCCCGAAAAATTTCGGCTTCCAAAGAACCTCCGCGCAATCCCGCTGATTCGTAGACCTCCACTTGCACCTTCATTCCCATGCCATCCGTTTCAAAAACCCCGGTCGCAATGGCTGTATTTCCATGCGGAACGCCATCACGCGTCCGATCCACTATCAAAATAGGCGCAGATGGCCGAAGCGTATCGCCAAGGGTTTTTGCCCAGAGTGCGGAGGCTGATTCTGCGGTTCGAAGAACTTTGGTGCGCCAGGCTCGATCCCGTGAATACACGACAAAATTATCCCCACGACTCATTCCATTCACGGCATCAACCGCCCCGGCATCAAGCAATGAAGCCACAAGAACGGCGAGCGTTATAAAAAGTCTCACGGCCGTTTGTCGGCACTGGCGGGCCATCTTATGACGATATTTTTACGGGAGATCTCGGCTTTTTCAGCAGTGCTGACCGCGGCGATGAATGTTTCCAATGAGGCCAAACACCGAGTTAATAACGGCAAGCCAAACTGAGCCAGCGTAGAAGGTATTGGCAATCGACCAATCGATGCAGATGTGCAGGCGATTCCCAAGCGCCCATCATTCGAAACTGGTTTCATTTGCAAATTTAAATAGCAGTCACGGTCCGATATTTTTAACTTCATCTGAACATCCAGAAACCCTTCATTGAGCTCAACCCAGCAGGATGTCATCTGCGCATTCACCCCAAGAGCATTTGCAAGTGGGGCAGTCTTTACCTTGGTCGCCAAATACTGGTTGATGGCTTGAGGCGTGGCACTCCATGCGCCACTTGGGCTTTTAGCGGCAGCTTTTAAAAAAGATTCCAATCGGGCTGATTCCTCAATCCCAGGGTTTGCTGACACAAAAATACGCTCGGGCGGTTGGAGCATGAAATAGAACGAGGCAACAAAAGCAGTGATCGGAAGCAAGAACAGCAAGTGGAACCACCGAAACATTGAAGCTCTTTTTAGCTCACTCTTCTTGGGCAGCGCCTTTGGGTTGGTGATTTTAGGGGCAGAAAGTCCACCTCCGGTAAAACCATTAGGCTCTCCAGCAACAAATTTACTCGTTTGGGTATCGAGTTTAGCCCCGCAGACAAAACAAACGGTTCGACGATCATCGTTCTCCCCGCCGCATTTTCCGCAGACGAACACAGTCAGTCTGCTTTCTTGGCCGCAGGTGCTGGGGCGGGTTTTGATTCGGCAGGCTTGGATTCCGTTTTCGCCGAGGAACCGGAGTCGCTTTGCGCGGCTTTTTTATATCCCTCACTGCGATAGTCGGTGATGTAAAACCCTGAGCCCTTGAAAATGAGACCGGCGCCGGTTCCCAGAAGGCGACGCACTTTTCCATGTCCCCATTCCTCCATGCCGCAGGTAGATTCCTGGCAAGTCTCAAAGGCTTTGTCTTTCATCGACTGGAAAGCCTCAAAAGTCTTACCGCATTTTTCGCATTCGTAATCGTAGGTTGGCATAGTGGGTATCAGAATATCAGCCCCTACAAATCCTGCAATACCGCGAACTACCGCTCCGCCGAACGGGACTTTCTGCGCTTCTGCGAATCGGCCAGAAACTCAGCTTGGGAATCAAATCTTTCCTCACCCGGAGCCGTTTCGCGGAATTTGTAAATTCCATCAGGCTGCATGACCTGAGCCTTCACGTTATCTTTCCAGAACCAGCTTAAAATCTCATCGGCATGACGAATCATGCTAGGAGCCAGAATCGGGAAAACAGTTTCAACCCGACGGAAGAGGTTTCGAGGCATCCAATCCGAACTGCCGAGATAAATCCGAGTATCGCCACCATTTTCAAAACGGTAAATCCGGCTGTGTTCAAGGAAGCGTCCGACAAGACTGCGAACTTCAATATTTTCGCTAACGCCCGGGATTCCCACACGCAAGGCGCACATGCCGCGCACAAGCAACCGAATGGGCACTCCGGCCGATGATGCCCGATAGAGCGCCTCGATGATCCCTTCCTCCACGAGTGAATTCACCTTCGCGTAAATTCCACAAGGACGTCCCGCCCATGCGTGGCCGATTTCATTTTCGATCAACTCCTGGAATCCTTCATAGAGCCTCCATGGGGCTACCATGAGCTGTTTCATTTCAGGAAAACGCGAAACGCCGGTGAGGCAATTAAAGGTCTCCGCCAACTCGCTGGTCAATTCCTCCCGACAGGTTAACAAACTCAAATCGGTATAAATTTTTGCCGTTGAGGGATGGTAGTTTCCCGTTCCCATGTGGGCGTATCGACGAATCCGGTCGCCCTCACTGCGAATGACAAGCATCGCTTTGGCGTGAGTTTTTAAGCCAGTGACCCCATAAACAACATCCACCCCAGCTTCACGCATCATGCGGGCCCATTGAATGTTGGCGGCTTCATCAAATCGTGCTTTCAACTCAATGACGGCGGTCACCTGTTTGCCATTGCGCGCAGCGGTGATGAGGGCCTGCACGATTGGTGAATCCGAACTCGTGCGGTAGAGCGTCTGTTTGATCGCCAGCACATGCGGGTCCTCGGAAGCCTGCGCCAGAAAATCCACGACTGTTTGGAAGCTGTCGTAGGGATGGTGCAGGAGGATATCGCCTTTCCTAATATGATAAAAAAGATCCGATTCCGTATCGAGCGAGACAACCAAGTTTGGCGTGAATCTC
>JBEIMO010000208.1:0-2951 GCA_040378625.1 Verrucomicrobiia bacterium
ACTTGGCGATGGCGACATTGGGATCCAGCGTCTCGGGTTCCGCGCCATTGATAAATACAAGATCGGCGCGTTGGCTGTCTCGTCCGCAGCCGCTCAAAACGCTCACGAGAATTGCGATGCAAATCCTCAACGATGTTCGTAATGTCATGTTTCCATGAAAGCGATAATCCCACTGTCTGCAATGCTGATCAGCCTGATTCTTTCAGGTTGTGCATCGCGTCCGCCGCTTGCCACCGTGTCCTCGGTGGATTTGCAGCGCTATAGCGGACGTTGGTATGAAATCGCAAAATATCCGAATTGGTTCCAGAAAGGCTGCGCGGGTGATACCATGGCGGATTACACTATCCAAACGGATGGCACGGTTCAGGTGATCAATCGTTGCCTGCGAACGGATGGACGTTCTCGTGAGGTGAGGGGAGTCGCCAAAGTTGTGCCAAACACCGGCAATGCCCGTTTGAAAGTGCGCTTTGGCTGGAGTCCCGTTGCCGGAGATTATTGGATCATCGGCCTCGATGACAAAAACTATTCGTGGGCGCTGGTTGGTCACCCTTCGCGGAAATTCCTGTGGATTCTTGCGCGTGAACCACAACTTCCTACAGTCACTTATCAGGAGATTATCGCCTTGGCTGAAAAAAAGGGTTTCCAGCCTGAGCGTATTGTTTTATCGCCTCAATAAAAGGGTCACCAACTATGAAACACGACATCCACCGCGCGCTCAGCTATTTTTTTCGAGCCTGCCTTCTGAAGTGCCCTGAATGTGGGACCAAGCCAGTCTTTATGCCCATTTTGAAAGTCAGATCGCTCCGGGATTACTTTGCGCCGCTGGATGGTTGCCCGCGCTGCGGGTATGCCTATGAACGCGAGACCGGCTATTTTTTACTCGCGATTTGGGCGATCAACTACGGCGGCGGAAGCCTACTTGGCATAGCGCTCTATTGTTTTTTGGAATATTTCTATCAACTTTCGTTGCCAATGCTCTTGTTTTGGGTGATCGCTCCAGTGGTGGCGTTTAATTTCCTTTTTGCGCGTCATTCCAAAGCCTTCTTTCTCGCGTTGGATCATTATTTCGATCCGCATCAAAAAGACGAATCCGACGGCGACGAGGGTGGGAACATCAAGGAGCCACCCATTTCTCCGAAGCCATCCGCGCCTGAATCAACGCCTTCGCCTGAGCCTGCCGTGCTGGTTTGATCGTGTTGGTTCGTGGCATTCGATTCCATGTCGAGGACCGAGTTCTCTTTATGGCAGTCGGGCCATTGTTTTTCGGGATTAGCGCGTTTGCCCGAGGGATTTTTTTGTTGGCAGTTATTCGCTGGCATTGATTAATGGCCTTTTCCTTACCCATGAAAAATCTTTTCCGAACCAAATCGATCGAGCAACTCACTGCGGAGGCTAAAAATGGCGGTCACGGCCTCAAACGTGTGCTAACGCGCCTCAATCTTATTTCGCTGGGAATTGGCGCCGTGATTGGCACCGGTATCTTTGTTCTGACGGGTCATGCCGCCGCTGATTACGCAGGCCCGGCCGTTGCATTGTCCTATGTTTTATCGGGACTGGGCTGTCTCTTCGCAGGCCTTTGCTATGCGGAGTATTCGTCCTCCCTGCCGATTGCGGGAAGTGCCTACACCTACACCTACGCGACGCTTGGCGAATTCATGGCCTGGCTTATCGGGTGGGATTTGATTCTCGAATATCTCTTCGCTGCCTCCACTGTGGCCGTCGGATGGTCGAAACACTTCATTCCCTTCATGAAGGATTTTTTCGGCGTTCAATTGCCAGAAAATTTCTGCCGCGCTCCGCTGGACTATGTGGATGGAAAAATCGTCCCCACCGAGCACATTATTAACATCCCGGCGATCCTCCTCATCTGGGTGATTACATTGCTGCTTATCGTAGGCATCAAAGAATCCGCCCGATTTAACAACATCATGGTAGCGATTAAGGTTGTCATCATTCTCATGATTATTGGAATCGGATGGCACTACGTTAATCCCGACAACCTGACGCCATTCATTCCTGAAAACACCGGAGAGCCTGGAAAATTCGGATGGAGCGGAATTCTTAAAGGGGCAGGGCTTATTTTCTTTGCCTATATTGGATTTGACGCCGTTTCGACGGCCGCTCAAGAAACGAAAAATCCGCAAAAAGATTTGTTCTGGGGAATGATCGGTTCGTTGCTCATCTGTGCCGTGCTCTTTGTGGCCATGTCTGTCGTTCTCTGTGGAATGGTGAATTACACGGAATTGCGAGTCGATGCGCCGGTTGTTTATGCCTTGGAAAAAGCTGCTGGCGATAGTTTGAAATGGCTTCGAATGGCCGTGGAACTTGCCGTTTTGGCCGGATTAAGCTCGGTGATTCTGGTGCTGCTCATGGGGCAACCGCGCATTTTTTACACCATGGCCAAGGATGGATTGCTTCCGCCGGTATTTGCGAAAATTCACCCAAAATACGGCACGCCTCATATTACCACGCTCATGACCGGATTCGTCTGCTCCATCATGGCTGGCTTCCTGCCGCTCAATCTCTTGGGCGAACTCGTCTCCATCGGCACTCTGCTGGCGTTTACGGTGGTGTGCATAGGCATCATTGTGCTCCGCAAAACCCGTCCGGACATGCCTCGTCCGTTTCGCACGCCGCTTGTGCCATTGATCCCGATTCTTGGTGCGGTGATCTGCATTGCGCAGACGATTCTTTTGCCCGCTGATACTTGGATGCGGCTCTTAATCTGGATGGCGCTCGGTGTGCTTGTGTATTTCTTCTACGGAAAAAAACACAGCCACTTGAATCGCGCGGAGTGATAGCCGTCATTACGGGCGATGAGCTCAGACGGTTCAAAAATCTTCAAGCCGCAGGTCCCTGTATCGCTTTGGATCAAAGCGCTCACACTGGGCGCTGTTGTGCTCGCATTTATTCTTTTGGCCGTTTGGCAGGCTGGGGTTCCGATTGCTGAT
>JBEIMO010000209.1:0-2946 GCA_040378625.1 Verrucomicrobiia bacterium
ATCTCCATCTCTCGTGCCATGAGCAAAAATCAGGGTCTTTTTCCACGACTGCCGAGGGATTCAATTCCCGAAATGTTTTTGTGTAATCCGCTCGGGTCTTATGCATCCATTTTAAAAGATCCTCCGCGAGCGGTCTGTCGTCTTTTTCAATATTCAGTAAACCGAGCTTGAGCCGCATACCCGCGAGCCAATGATTTTCGTAAAATTCCGTAAAACGCTCCAGCGCCTCAATCGCGAGTTCGACGGCCTTTTTTTCTTCTGAATCAATCAACGGCATTATCGCCTCTGCCAAGCGGGCGAGATTCCATTGCGCGATGGAAGGCTGATTTGCGTAAGCGTAACGGCCATTGCGGTCGATCGAGCTAAAAACCGTCTCGGGGTCATAAACGTCGAGAAATGCACAAGGGCCGTAGTCGATCGTCTCCCCGGAAAGTGCCATGTTGTCTGTATTCATCACGCCATGAACAAACCCAACAAGCATCCACTGAGCAATCAGCGCGGCTTGGCGTTGAATCACCTGATCCAAAAACGCCAAGTAAGGCCGAGCGGCATCCGCTGTTTCTGGAAAATGTCGATCCCGCGTGTAATCCGCCAATTTTTTTAACGCCTCGAGATCTCCCCGCGCGGCAGCGTATTCAAATGTGCCGACTCGGATATGACTCGCCGCAATACGCGTCAGGACGGCACCAGGCAGCGCGCTTTCGCGAAAAACCATTTCCCCAGTCGCCGCCACCGCCAAACTTCTGGTTGTTGGAATTCCCAAAGCATACATCGCCTCACTGATAATGTATTCCCTCAGCATCGGCCCCATAGCCGCGCGGCCATCGCCCCTTCTCGAATAAGGCGTTTGACCCGAACCCTTCAACTGCACATCCAAGCGTTTTCCCTGAGGTGTTATATGCTCCCCCAACAAAATAGCCCGCCCATCGCCCAGCATCGTAAAATTCCCATATTGATGCCCCGCATAAGCCTGCGCCAGCGGGTCCGCGCCCACAGGAATCCCATTCCCCGCAAAAATCACCGCACCATAATTAGAATCCAGCGCCTCTGCATACAACCCCATCTCCTCTGCCAGCGAACGATTCAAAAACAGCAATCGCGGCACCCCCGCCGCAACAGGCTTCCCCTGCGAATAAAACATCTCCGGCAACCGCCCATACGAATTATCGAACTTCCATTTGGGGTCAGTCCCACATTCTGTATATTTTTTGCTATTCATTATCTCCGCTCAATCTTTACATCTAAAATTTTAACTCGAATCAGCCTCTATCTTACCAGCACGATAAAAACATTCCAAACCTTTTATCTCAATACCTCAAAAATCATAATGCGGGACCGACCCCAAAACGACCCCCCAAACGACCCCAAAAATTTCTTCTTTCCTTAGATTGAGGTTTAGTTGCTAAAATTGCTCGACAAATTTTCAATCTGAGACTTTTCTCGTCAGCATGAGCAAGGCCAAAAACTACTTCTATCAACTGGACGCTCTGCGCGGAGTGGCCTGCATAATGGTTCTCTTTTACCATCTGGTTCCAGGCTCGAGCACTTGGGTGGCCTTAGGACCGCTCGGCGTTCGACTATTTTTTGTGATGACCGGCTTTCTTCTCGTTGGAAATCATCTTCAGCAAGTTGAGCGAGGCAATGCCCCTCTCCAGATCTTGTCGGGCTTCTATAAAAAACGGGCTATTCGCATTTTTCCGGTTTATTTTCTAGCATTCGGGATTTTATGCATTCTGGGCGTGGAGCCTGCGAGCGAAGTTTGGGCATGGATCGCAACATTTTCTGTGAATTTCTACATGGGATTCAAAGAGCAATGGGTCGGCGCCCTTTCCCATTACTGGTTTTTAGCCACCAGCGAGCAAATGGTTTTGGTTTTGACGTTGATTATTCTTTGGCTACCACGACGTTTCTTTGTTCCGCTCATGATCCTCTGTTTTGTGGGAGCCTGGCTTCACCGCTGGATCGCCACAAGTTTGGGCATAGCTCCCATGATGGTTTGGTATTCGCCCTTATCCTCCATGGATTCGATCGCCGCCGGCGCGCTCATCGGCCTGTTTTACCGAGAGAAAAAAGAAGCCCTCAGCCGTTTGGCCTGTTCCTCTATTGTGAATTTGGCGAGTTGGAGTTGTTTATTGGCCGCCATCGCCATACGCATCTGGTGTTTTAATAATGCTTGGATTCATGCTGCGGAAACTCTGGAAGCACTCTTCTTTACATGGCTGATTTTACGCGCATCAGTGGGTTTTACCGGATTGGGTGGTAAGTTTTTGAATTTTCCGCCTTTGGTTTACACGGGAGTCATTAGTTATGGGCTATATGTCGTCCACCCACTTATTCACAATTTCATCTTCACCATTTACCCCAAATTTGGCCTCCCCAATAATCCCCAAAACCTCCTCGTCATCGTCCCCACCTTTTTGCTTACTTTCCTCGTTGGCGCTTTGAGTTGGCATTTCATCGAAAAGCCCTTGATCTCATTAAAATCCAAGGTTGCACCGCAGAAAAGCTGAGCCAATATCCGCAGCGGGTTCTGATATCGACAGAATGCGGGACTGACCCTAAAATGCGCACAAGGCCCGTGAAACCGTCGGTTGGCTCACCTTCAAAGCCTCCGCCAAATCTCGAGCCCCAAGCACACCTCGGGAAAGAAACTGCAGGCGAATTTTTGAAACGAGTTCGCTCATGTGAATAGATTAAAATATCTATTCAATAAAGCAAGTCATTCTTTTTATATTAATTGCATGAAAGCTTGTCCTGAAATGAATAGATTTCGCAATCTTGCGGCTGGTATGGGAGCGCCAATGTCCTCGTTGCCTTCGCTAAAGCACCATGCCGCGGTCAGAGTAGTCCGAGTAGTGAATCCATTTCTGGGCTGAAAGCCGATAAAAATGCGGCAGAATCTCCACGCCGCTTCCACCACATCACCTGCAGGGCAAGCCTCTCACG
>JBEIMO010000210.1:0-2927 GCA_040378625.1 Verrucomicrobiia bacterium
CCCAAGCCGCCAGGAGAGGGGGAGCTTTTGGATGATCTGGCGTGCGGGGGTTGCGCGATTTAGGGCGGGAGCCCAGGCGGCGATTTCAGTTCAATCGCCGGATTCGGGTTCAATACACCATTCCCCACAAGCCCAACAGGCGCCTGCAAAAATACCACCTCACGGAAAAAGGCCGGGAATTTGCAGCCACATTGATTCCTCCGTAAACGTTGCACTCACGAGGCAGGAACAGAAAGGCATAAAATGGACCAATCATTGTCACAATTTGTTACGCCGATTGAACTTGGAAAGTGCATGAAAAAGGAAACTATTTCACTTGAAACTTGAAGGTGCGTTGATCCGCATTTCAAGAACTTTGAGGCCATCAAGAATTTCATTCCAAGGTGGCGGTTCACAAAAAAACATATCTCGCATTTCGGCGTAATCGCGGGCCAGAATTTCGGAGCGCTCCTTTTGCGGCATAAGACAAAAAGTCCCCGGAACCGCTGTTTCTGTGTGAGCCCATACGGCCGGAAAAAACACCTGCTTGTGAGCGATAACGCGGGCACGCAGGTCATCCCGATGCAGGGCGCTGTTTGCGCTTTCGGTTTGAGCCAAAGCGGCCACATCCGCATAGTGACGGGAATAGCGGTCCGGTATCATTTTTTCCAACGGTCGGTGTGCCTCTGCATGCAGTATGGAGGCTTTCTCCCAAAATGTTCTTTCGATGGAGAGCACGGGAACCTCGATTCTTTCATCAATCAATTTCCCGGGAAACGCCTCTGCGACGTATGGTGTCACGAGCCCATTGCTGACCGGCCAACGATCGGAGCGTGCCCCACACTCAATTTTTACAATGCGTTTGATGTAGTGGGTTGCTTTCGTTTCAAAGACTGTCGGATAGGCAAACAAGAGAGTCTGCGCGTCATTCGGGTCTTGCTCCAGCGACCAACGCCCTCTCATTTGCTCCTCCATTGGTCTACGTAGTGATGGTATGACTTCGCCCTGCAAACGCGTTGCACATGCTTCTGAAAGCTGAGCGAGTAAACGCTTGCGTTGTTTTCCCTTTGCTTGTTCAGGATCTCGTTCGCCAGAAAATCCAAGCCATTCTCGGCTCAGGGAAATGTCTATATCCTCGGAAAACCGTTGGATGACACGCCATACTTTCAAGAGCGATGTGCCTCCTTTAAAAATGAAATGATCTTTCGCTTCTGGCAGTTCAAAAAGGTGCCGCAGTGTCCAACATACCCAAAAATCCTTTTCGATCATTTCGGCAACCATGCCCGTGTTCCTCTGCGCTTCGAGGAACAGAGCCTTGCGATCAGGGTCGCTCAAGCCAATGACTGTTTGTTCATTCATTTCTTTGCAACCTCCAGGAATACCGGACGCATCCACGCTGGCACATAACGCAAATCCTCAAGCAACTCTCTCTTGGCTTCCGCTGAAAGCGCCTGCTGGAGTTGACGGATTTTGTCTGGATTTATCTGTTTTTTTCCAAGACTCCTCAAGGCTTCGGCTACCCGCCCACTGGCCCGCCGTGCCAAGGCAACCATCTTCGAGGAGCGACGCTGCAAGCGAGCGCTCCCGCTCCCTCCGAGCGAAACCACGCGTGAGCGACTAGATACCCCATAACTTGAGCGGGCCGGCACCTGGGTGCTTAGTCCCAGCGAATTGGCAGACTCGGCACCGGATGGCAGGAGGGTCAATCCGTCGCGGCGCGCGATGGCCGCAAGAACAGCGTCAGGCCCGGCTCCAATGGTGCCAAGAATGGGATGCGGCCTCGGTATTTCATACACGCCCCGTCGAACCCGCCGGATCATGCCTGCCTTGACCAAACGGCTCAAAACCATCCCGACCGACCGTAGGTCTCCGATATCAGCGAAATCCGATGGAGTAAATGCCCCACCCCACCGACGCTTCGCCATCCGGACGCGCCCAAGGACCAAATCCGAGGTTTTTCCATAAGCAGTATCTCGACTCATAATGTTGAAAATATGTGCTTATTATTTCAACATGTCAAGGTCTTGAAGGGCAGGCCGCCTCAGAAGTTTTGACACCGAGAGCAGTTGGCAAGCTGAAGCAAAATAAGGTTGTTGACTCAAAAATCATGACACCGGCAATGGACGATACTCAATCGTTAAATGGAGCCGATAAAACACGCGAGACATGAAAAAATTGCGCAGCGGGAAAAAGTGAAAACCGCTGACTGATCATTAGCGAGGCGTGTTCGGCAAGTCACTCCGACACGAACAGGGAACCGGCAGCCAAACAGAATGGCAAAACAAGATTGACGTATTGATCACTTTAATTGCATATGATCACTTTCGCTCACTCCTAACCTATGAAAACCTACCGCCTCAACCGTCTCTTCAACTCCAAATCCGGTCGCTGCTTTGATGTCGCGATCGATCACGGCTTTTTTAACCAACCAGGCTTTCTGACAGGAATCGAGGATATGGCGAAGGCGGTGGAAACGGTTGTGAAAGCCGCGCCGGATGCGGTTCAGCTCACCACCGGTCAGGCCCGCCATTTGCAGAAAATCCCGGGTCGTCAAAAACCCTCGCTCGTTCTTCGCACGGATGTGGCAAATATCTATGGCCGCGAGTTGCCTGTTGAGGCACTGAGCGCGATGATCCAGGAGCCGAGTCTTCAGGCCGTTCGACTCGATGCCGCCTGCATGTGCGTGAATCTTTTCCAGATTCCTGGAGCGCCGGGAGTCACCAATCAGTGCATTGAAAACATCTGCGCTCTCAAGCTCGAGAGCGACCACTATGGCATGCCCATGATGGTCGAACCGCTCGTCTTCCGCCCTAATAGCGAGGCGGGCGGCTATATGGTGGATGGAGATGTTATCAAAATCCAGCACCTCGTCCGCCAGGCGGTGGAACTCGGCGCGGATATCATCAAGGCCGATCCAACCGATGACGTTTCGATCTACCACAAAGTCG
>JBEIMO010000211.1:0-2923 GCA_040378625.1 Verrucomicrobiia bacterium
CGCGCAAAGGAATACACCATCGGCTCCAGCCGCATGGCCCTCGAGCGCACCGCCAGCCAGAACATGCGCCTCGGCGGTTCCGTCCTCGCCCAAGGTCGCATCGTGGACGCCAATACCGTCAATGAACTCATCCGCAAAGTGGACACCGACGAAATCCTCTCCCTCGCCCAAGAAATCCTCGATCCCTCCCGCCTCACCCTCTCCATCGTCGGCCCCAACCCCGACGAACCCATGTTAAAAAAACTCCTCGGCATTCGCTGAGTTTTTATTTTTAGAGTTCATCAATGCTGATCTCTCTCCTACATGCGACAAGAGCCATGCCCGAACGTGCCCTTGCAACACGCAGAGAATGGCTCAACAAAGCTACGCATCCCGAATTTATTTCTCATATATTCGGAATTCAAAGCGACGATCATACGAGTTTGGACGCTTTTCAATCGGCCGGCGTGAATTACGCCTGCAGCGAACCTCCTCCCACTTGGGCGAGTTCATCTGTTGCCAATTGGAACGCGGCCGCCAAAGCGTGCTTAGGCGATTTGCTTGTGATCATCGCTGATGACCTTACTCCTCCCGATGGATGGGATGACGAACTCCGAAAACTGCCTCCCCCATCACAGGATTACGCCTGCCATGTGGCTGACACATTTAGGGATGATGATCTGATCTGTCATCCCATCCTGTCACGTGCTCTCTACGAAAAGCGCGGCTATGTTTTTCATCCCGGATTCTATGGCGTCTTTTGCGATAATGATTTTACGCTTCGCACTTCGCTTGAAACAACCATTCATAAATTGCCATCGCTGAAGTGGCGCCACGACCATCCGCTCGCAGGAACAAGACCCGAGGACGATATTGTCAAACTGCAAAATACCCAGGCAGCCTATGAATATGGTGTTCAGATGATGTCACGCCTTTGGCCGTTTCTTGAAATTTTTAATGACCTACGTGCGAATACAGATGATCTCAATGCCCACATGCCCATCTTGGCAAAGCTTGCCCGGAAATGCAGCCGCGTAACCGAGTTTGGATCGGGGATTTCAACCATTTCTTTCCTTCATGCACTTTCGAATAAGAATGCCAGCCTCCGCTCATACGATCTATCCGATTCCAATAAGCTTTTTGATGCCTGCAGACATCTCTCGACAACGGATTGGACTTTCACAGAACGAGCATTTGATGATTTGCCAGCCATCGAGCAAACCGATTTTTTGTTTATCGATATACTACGCACAGGCTATTCACTCGAGCATCTGCTTGAGAGACATGCCGCTCGGTCGAATAAGTTTCTTGTTCTTTTCGGGACCGAATCCATTGAAGAGGCTTTTCCCAAAAAAAACTTCCTTTCACAATGGCATGAAAGACATCCAGAATGGATGGACCTTCACACGACTCCAGACAAAGGCGGTTTATCGGCCTTCATTCGCTTATAAAAAGACAGCTCCTACTCCTTGGGAAGCATCTCCATCAAGGCAGCCTCAAAGCCTCGAACGAAGCGTTTTTCGTCCATAAGAATTGATTCGCGCAAACGCTCGCGCATTCCGGAGCGGAGTTCTTGGAGTAGGTCTGTTTGCGCAGCAAGCGCAACGGCTTTTTCGATGTAATCCTCGCGTGTTTCGGCAATGAATTCGTGCAGACCCACAGCATTCAGAAGGCTCACGCCGACGCGTGAGACATGCGCCTGACCGGCCCGCGTAACCACCGGACACCCCATCCACATGGCTTCGCAAGTCGTCGTCGTGCCGTGATACGGGAAGCTATCAAGTGCAATATCCACGACGTGATAATGGCTGAGGTGCTGTAGAATTTTTTGAGTATGTCCAAAAAAATCGAGACGTTCCTCTTCAATACCTCTTGCTATAAAAAAATCGGTCAGCTCTTTGCAAACCCCTTTGTCAGTAAGAGTCCGAGCTTTCAAGCGGAGACGCGAATTCGGCACACGATTAAGAATTTCCGCCCATGTCTCAAATAACGCTGCATTCAGCTTCGCCATATTGTTAAAACATCCAAAGGTCACATAACCCTTCTCCATCACAGGGGGAGGCTCTACATCGGGAGCTGTCGCATCCGGAAGAAAACACCAGGCGCAATCAGGCAAGCGGATCAATTTTTCGGTGTGCAAATGCTCGGTGACACCTTGCGGATCGGCAAAGGCATCGGTGATTCTGTAATCAATCGTTGGCATTCCAGCACTTCCCGGATAGCCCAAATAGCTCACCTGCACGGGAGCTGGCTTGAGAGCGCAAACGCTCAAACGATTATATGCCGTATGTCCTCCCAACTCGAAAAGAATATCAATTCGATCCCCATGAATCAGCTTTGCCAAAGCGCGATCATCTAAGCTGCAGGTATCTCTCCATTGATCCAACATACTCGCAAAGCGGGCAGAAAAATCATCGGATTTGCGCTGATCCCCATAGGCAAAAAACTCAAAACGCTCGCGGTCATAAGCGCGAAAAATCGGTTCAATGAAATGGGCTACTGGGTGATGACAAAGATCGGCCGAAAGAATGCCTATACGGATTTTTGCGCCCGCTTGGCGCGGTTTGAATTTAAAGGCCGGCGTAATTTTTTTTGCCGTTGAGAGCCCCCATTTTTTGTGCTCCTCAAAGACCAGCTTCGGATCCATATCGGGGATATACATGTGGCAGAGCAAATAATTGCTCTGGGCATCACGATCATCAGGATTCAACTCAATGGACTTGCGATAATGAGGCAGAGCATCCATGCCCCTTGCACGATCTTTGAGAAGGTTGCCGATGTTGTTACGCGCTGTGGGAAGCTTGGGGTTCTTCTCGACCGCCTGCTCAAAACATTCCAACGCTTCCGAATTCAAACCAAGTTCCAGTGCAGCTGCCCCCAGATTATTGAGATAAGAAACGTTATCCGGCGCCATACGCACAGCTGCATGGAAAGCCAAAATGGC
>JBEIMO010000212.1:0-2878 GCA_040378625.1 Verrucomicrobiia bacterium
AGTATGGCCGAATCGCCCAAATCTGCTATGGTCGCTTGAATGCCCCAAAATAAATACGCCCAAAACGCTCCCGAGGGCAAAACCTTCCCTGATTTTATTGCTGCGATCGGCTTCTCTGCCGGCGGAGTGGAGGCGCTTGGGCTTTTTTTCAAAAACATTCCGAAAGACCTCCCGGTGGCCTACATTGTGGCCCAGCATTTTCCGGATGACCGCGAAAGCAATCTGCCGCACATTTTGGCTGGCTATACGGAAATTCCCGTGGAATTCGCTCAGGATGGCTCGCTGCTCGAGAGTGGAAAAATACTGATCCTTCCGCCCGGTCGCCATTTTATTGTAGAAGGCGGGCGCGTCGTTGACACGAAGGTGAGCGCGGATCATCCAGTCCTTATCGATACGCTCTTTGAATCCTTGGCTATCGAAGACGGTGAGTGTGCTATGGCCGTGGTTCTTTCCGGCACTGGCAGCGATGGGGCGCGTGGAGCCAAAATGATCAAGGAGGAAGGGGGTTATGTCTTTGTGCAATCTCCGGACAGCGCGATTTTTCGAACCTTGCCGGAGAGTGTGATCATGACCAGTGCGGCAGACTTTGTGTTGGCTCCGGATCGTCTCGCCGCAGAGCTCGTGCGGGTATCAACTCACGTGCTGGAAAACCGCCCTCCACGGCCAAATTCGCCGGATGAGGAAATGCTGAGTTTGATGCGCAAGCTCACGAGCATTCTCAAGCGTCAGACAGGCCTCGACCTCGCTGCGTATAAACAACAGAGCGTCGTTCGCCGCATCGAGCGCCGGATGGGCATTTGTCAGGTTGCGGATTTTGACCAATATGTCGCTTTCCTTCGCAAGCATCCGGAAGAGGCTGAGAATCTCGCCAAGGACATGCTCATCAGCGTAACCCGGTTTTTTCGGGATGAGGACGCCTTCAGCCGTCTTAAAGAAATTGTCATTCCTCGAATCGTCGAAGAATCGCGCGGTCGCGTGTTGCGCGCGTGGGTGCCCGGGTGCGCCACGGGCGAGGAGGTTTACTCGTTGGCCATCCTCATCGAAGAAGGGCTGCAAGAAGCGGGCATGCCGGATCAGCAGGTCAAAATTTTTGCCACCGATCTCGATCGAAAGGCGCTTGAAATCGCCGGCCAAGGACTCTACCCCGCATCCATCGCGGAAGAAGTGCCGCCTCTGCTATTGGAAAAATATTTCAACAAACAGGGCGACCATTATCAAATTTCCCGCAGCATTCGGGAGCGCATCATTTTTGCGAAACACAATGTGCTGAAAGACCCGCCATTCACTCGCATGGACATCGTGAGTTGCCGGAATCTTTTGATCTATCTCCAACCGGCGGCGCAGCAATGCGTGCTGTCGATTTTGCACTTTGCCCTTCGCACCGGCGGAGTGCTGATGCTGGGCCTCAGCGAGGCGCTGGGCGATATGCAGAATAATTTTTCTCCGCTTGATATCAAACAGCATCTTTTCTGCAAGAGAGGCGAGTCCCCATTGTTTCTCCCCAACGCTATGCAATTCTCGAATATGCCCCATTCCATCGTTGCAGTGCCCCCATCGCAAGCGCCTTCGATCGCGCTGCCAGAGCGCACGGGCACGAGGGTTAATGAAGTTTTCACTAACCGGATTCTCTCGCGACTGAATCGCACCTGTTTCGTTCTGAATGAGCGCAGCGAAATCCTCTACAGCTTCGGCCATCCTGAAAAATACGTATCCCTCAAGGAAGGGCGCTCGAGTTTGAACTTGGTGGATATTGTTCCGCGTGATCTGGCCGTGCCGCTTTCGACGGCCTTGGAAAATGTGCACCAAGGAAATCAGCCGATTCATTACGCTCCCATAGCAATCGGGGATCATCGCAGCGTGGGCCTGATCGTGGAGTCTTTCCAGCCGGAGAAAAACGAACAGACGTTTCTGCTGGTCTTTCTCGAAGAAGGCCCGCAGACGGAGGACATTGAGACGACCACATTTGATCTCAGTAAAAGCTATCAGCGCATCTCGGATCTCGAACAGGAGCTCCGCGTCAGCAGGGCACGGCTCAAAGAACTCGTCGAAGAACTGGAAGCCTCGAATGAGGAACTCCAAACCTCGAACGAGGAGCTTCAGGCCTCGAATGAAGAGTTGCAGAGCACGAACGAGGAACTGGAAAGCGTCAACGAGGAGCTCCAGACGGTGAACAATGATTGCCAGGGAAAAATCACCGAACTCACCAAGACGAACGATGACATGGATAACTTCATCGCCAGTGCGGATATTGCGACGATTTTCTTGGATGCCGAACTGCGCATTCGTCGCTTCACTCCGGCTGCAGCGAGGAAGTCCGGGCTTCTTGTGCAGGACATCGGCCGCGAAATCTCCGCATTCTCGCATCCGCTTCTGGCTCTCGCCGCCAAAGCGGCCGAGCAGATTATTGCAGGCTCGGCCAACATAGAATCTGTGATGCCGCATGAAAGTGGCGGCCTGATGCTCATGCGCGCAACGCCGTTTATCCGCAAGGATGGGCATCGCACGGGCGCGACGGTGAGTTTTATTTGCATCAGTCCCATCAAGACTGACGACAAAAAGTAGGATTTTTTGCGCCTCTCCGCAGGAATTCCTGCAATCGGTATTGCCCAAAGCCAGCCAAATCTGATTTTAATAACTCCAACGATATGACTACGCCATTCAACACTCTGCGTTCCTTTGACCTCGGTAACAACTCGACCGGACATTTCCACTCCCTGCCCGCTCTGGAAGAAGCAGGCGTAGGCCCGATTTCCAAACTCCCCGTCAGCATCCGCATCGTTCTCGAGTCCGTGCTCCGCAACTGCGACGGGAAAAAAGTCCAAGCCCGTGATGTCGAGACCCTCGCGAACTGGAATGCGAAGGCTCCCGCCGAGGAGGA
>JBEIMO010000213.1:0-2873 GCA_040378625.1 Verrucomicrobiia bacterium
AGGAACTCGGCCTGCGGAGTTATCTGCTCAAGAGTGGCGGATCCCAAACCGCCACACTTCCCGGCCTCGCCGCAGAGGGAACGATGGTAACCTTCCAGCGCAGCCGTGCTCTTTCTCGTGAGGACATCGGCTTTGTCACACCCGATCACCCTCTCGTTCTCGCCGCCCTCGATGCCATTCTCGGAATGGAAACCGGCAACTCGGTTTTCAGTGTTTGGAAATCTGCTCAAGCCGATGGAATCCTTCTCGAAGCCCACTTCGTCATCGAATCCATCGCCCCACCATCCTTGCATGCCGACCGCTTCCTGCCCGCCACGCCCCTGCGCATTGTCGTCGATCAGTCTCTCAAAGATTGCGGCGACGATGACGAATTTCGCAACGCAGTTCTGGAAACAGGCGATGTCTTCACTCTCCTCGACACGCCCGTCTTCAAGAAAAAGCACCTCCCTGCGATGCTCGCCAAGGCATCCGAATTCGCCGCAGCCCGCAAGGAAGCCATCATCCAAACCGCCCGCCAAAAAGCCTCGGATCAAATCACGGCCGAAATCGAACGCCTCGAAGACCTGCGACTCATCAACAACCACATCCGTCCCGGCGAAATCGAAGCACTCCAGGCACTCAAAACCTCACTCCTCGAAGCCATAGAATCCGCGACCGTGCGCGCCGACGCCCTCAAACTCGTCCTTCGCCTCGCATAGCGAGTTCTTTAAAAATCATTTTGCCACTGAGGTTTTGGTCTCGATCGCGAGGTCACCGATTCTGATTTCGGCGACTTGACCAATCTTGGTTTTGATTGTGGGTGCGGCAAGAACATCCGCTTTCTCGCCATTGCGCTCGGTCAGCACCGCGCGAAGATCAATCGTGCCGTCGTCGAGCAGAGCGGGTGTAACTGCATATTCAAGCTTTCCGACCTGAACCACAGCTTGCTTTCCACTTTCAGTGTAAATAGGGGGAACCTTCAATACATCGAGTCCGCCTGTTTCGTGGTGCTCTGTGATTGTTGTCTCAACGAGCAGTTTAGCAGGAGTTGCGTAGGCCTGAGCAGAGATGCACAGGATTGATAGGAGGTATAGTGTATTTTTCATATATTTTTCATTCTAATTTCACTCAAAACCAATAACTTTCGCTGTTGTCAGTATGAGTAAATTCCGAACAGGCGGTGTGGTTTGGCCGTTCTTGCCTTCGCCTGTCTCAATAGAATCAGAAAAAGCCATCATCATTGTTTGACCAGATTTGAATGTTGCTGAGCTGCTCAAGGTTCTTGTTGAAAAGATTGGAGTTGCGCGAGGGGTAAGATCAATGATCTCTGTTTTTGGTAAGAGTTTGCCGTCTTCCTGAAAACCAAGGATATCCATAATCTCTAGAGAAACTTCCAGGTCGATATTTTCATCCCTGTTGATTGTTGGCCTCACCTTGATGCCGATGCCTAAATTGCGTTCTTCAAACGCAGATGGTTTCCACTTGCCGTTATCTTCTTCCCAGTTTGTTGGATATCGGAATTCCCGAATTACTTCGATTTTTGCATCTTTTTCTGATTTCGTGGTAATCATTGGCGCAGCCATCATGTCTATGCCTTTCATTTCTTTTAATGACTCTAAAATAGGTATAAGATTATTCTCGATAAATACCTTGGAAACTCCTGGGTGAAATTTTCCAGAAAATAGCTTCTCAATATCCTCGGCTTTCGAGCTATCAAACTGGATCAGCTTTACAGCAATTTCCACATCCCCGCTCGCAGAGGAAGTTGCCGAGGGTTCTGTTTTTACTGGATTTTTATTAGAATCACTCGCAATGAGTTGCGCGATGCTGCACAGCGCAAGTGATGTAAGGACCGCTGCGAAGCTGCCGACAGCCATGCGGCGACTAATGGAACTTCGATTGCGTTTTTTGTCCACGATCGCGAGGATTCGGCTTTTAAGCGTGGATGGGCTGGCCATTGCAAGGGCGTGCCTTGTTATCCATGATTTCCTGGCAACTTGCTGTGCGGTCTCAAAAAGTTGAGAAGCGTAATCATCGGTTGGCGTCCCAGCGCGCAGCACGATGTCATCAGTTGCTTGTTCCTGCGAGATGTAGAGGCGCCGTGCGGCGAACCAGACAAGAGGATTCGGCCAGTAAAGAGCACAGGCAAATTGTGTGATCCAGCGGGAAAGATGATCGAAGCGACGGATGTGGCCCGCTTCATGGCGCAGCACCGCATAGAGGGACTCATCACTCCAACCACACACAGTGCTAGGTAGCAGGATTACAGGGCAGCGGCTACCCCAAGTCATGGGAATGCAGCATTCATCCGAAAGGCGGATTTCAATGCGGCGACAGATCTCAAGCTCATGCAATACGGCGTCCGCCAGAGTTTGAACCCGCTTATTGCGGAGAGGGCGACTGGCTCGGTAGAGGAGAAACAAGCGGCAGGTTCCCAATATGCGCCAGCCTAAAATGGCGATAGTGCCTGCGAGCCAGCCCAGAAGCATAAGCGCACTCCAATCCGGAGTTTTCCATGATGGCGAATGCACTTTGTTGAGAGTTTCGCCAGGCTGGTTCACTGCGATTGGTGGCGATTGAAATGAAACGGCTTCTGCCGAAGCTTCGACTCTGTTTAGCGGCGCGATCTCTAAGTGCCATTTTGGCGTTAAGAGGCGCGTGGTTGGCAGGAGCAGCAATGTCACGATGGCGGAGAGCCAGATAAGATGGCGCTGCGCCGCCGAAGCCTTGCGCAGCAGTCGTGTCACGAGCAGTGCAAGAAGGAGTATTGCACCACTTTTGGCGAACATTTCAAAAAACAGTGCTGTGTATAATTCGATATTCATGGAGGTAGGTTATTTGGATTTGGCAGATTGAATGATTGCCTCGATTTTTTTTAGTTCGTCAGGCGTGAG
>JBEIMO010000214.1:0-2853 GCA_040378625.1 Verrucomicrobiia bacterium
CACGCATTTGCAGATCATCCCGCCGTCGGCGAAATCCGTGGTCACATGCTCATCGGCGCCATCGAACTCCTCCCCAAAGGCGGCCGCGAAGCCATTACTCCCGCCACCTCTCTCGGCATCCCCGCTGCCGCACACATCCGCAACGAAGGCTCCATCGTCCGAGGCATTCGCAACCTCATTGCCGTCGCCCCGCCACTCATCATCACCCACGCTGAAATCGATGAACTCTTCGCCAGCATCGAGCGAGGATTGGAGAAACTCTGGGAGTGAGAAAAATACCCCTGAACTCGAGTCGGCAAGGGATCGGCGGTCGGGAGTCGTCACATCATGCGAAGAGCCTAACGATTCACACCCGATTCGGGATAGGTCGCAACCGTCTCCCAAGCAATTTTTTGTAGAAAAGGCTGCAGATCGGGGTGAATTTTTTCGAGTTCCAGATTACCATCGTCAAGCCCCTCTGGCGATCGACCAAAGAGGCAGGCGAAATTGCAATACGTGGCAAGGGCGAGCACCGGCGCCTTACCATGCCCGATGGGATCGCTGAATAGCTCCGATTGTTTTGTTATTCCGGGAACCCGACCTTCCACGACCAGTTCCCGCAGCCTGATGACCGCCTTTCCAACGGGCACTATTTGTATCACATCGCGGCCATAGCGAGCATTGAGGACCGCCACCTGTTTTTGGACGATTCCCATGACATTCGCGTTGGCGGCACGCAAACCATCGAGCGAACGCGTATCGCGGTCCTCGTTGTTATGAATCATTCGAGACTTTTCCCACTCGTTGGGCGAACCGACTCCATGGTGGTCGTATGCGTTCCAGGAAACCTGCACCAATACGCGCATCCGTGGGTTGTGTTTGAGACCCAGATCGGTAAAGAGTTCGATGGCTTCGTCAGGAACCATCCAGTTGGGCGACATCGTCAGCACATCCACCTCGCCGGCAGTCAACGCGGCTTTGGCCGGGTTGTTTTCATCAGGCAAATTCCAGTGTTGCTTCACACTTGAGCCCCCGATCATCTGCCTGCCAACAGGTTGATGGAGCCGCAAACCGGCCGCTTTGGCCAAAGGCCCCAAACGGTCGGCAACGAAAATGTGAAAACTATGGGCTGTAACGAAGATGCGCATGTCCTGATGAATGCTAGAAGCGGCCTGCAAGGTGTCATATTCATTGGGAGCCGCAGTGGCATTAATGGATAAAATCGCAGCACTTGCAGTAAGCATCTTGAAAACCATCATCACAAAGTGAAAGGCCCAGAAAGCATTCTTGGTATCAAGTCGAAAGGTAAAATGAGACACCCCGCGCGCCCCCTTACCCTTGACCATCCTCCTCAATCGCCAACCGGTAGCGCGTGCCCTTGAGTTGGCCGCTGCTCACGAGCGCTCCCTTTTCCACCAGATCCTGCAAATCCCGCGTGGCCGTAGCGCGTGATGTTCCAGTGATGGCGAGGTAGTTTTCCGCGCTCAAGCCGCCTTTGAATCCATTCGGTCGCTCGCGCGCCATGCGCAAGATGGCTTTTTCCTGCCTCTCGTTCAAATGCCCCCGCAACCGGTCGAGCATCTTTGTTTTTTCGATGAGAAAATCGATCCACTTTTGGGATTCCTCCTGCGCGTGGAGAATGGTTTCGGCGAAATAGACAAGCCAGTCCGTGATCTCGTTATGTTTGTTGCTGTGCTCCAGCATGTCGTAGTAGGTCTTGCGCGCGCGATAAATCGTTGACGAAAGGGCGATCAAGACCGGGTGCCCCAATCCCTCCGCGATTGATTTTTCAGCCAATGCCCGCCCAATGCGTCCATTCCCGTCTTCGAAGGGATGGATGCTGACAAAAAAAAGATGACAGATTCCCGCGCGCGTCAGAATGGGCAAGCGGTTGTGGCCATTGGGAGCGGTTCGGGCATACCAGTCCAGAAATCGAAGCATCTCAGCAGGAACCATTGACGAAGGCGGCGCCTCGAAATGCACTTTGGGTTCGTAAATAGCTCCAGACACCACCTGCATGGGGTCACCGCCGACGCGATAACTCCCTATCGAACCCAAGTCGCGCCGACCATTCATCAACAGGCCATGCCAACGCAAAAGCCGCGACTCGTCGACCGTTGCGTTAAATTCCTTGTGGAGTTCCACCATCAATTCGGAAATCCCCTTCTCCGCCGGAGGAATTCTTTGGGAATCGGTGGACAAGCCAAATTGGCGACGGATGGAGGATTGGACGCTTTCGCGATTCAGAATCTCGCCTTCGATCTCCGAGGTTTTCATAGCCTCCTCGCTCATCATTTCCACGGCCAGCAAATCCCGTTTCTCATCCGCCAAATGCGTAAAGGTTCCTGAATAAAAACCCGCCTCCCGCAAGAATTTTTCCTCAAGAGCAGCCAATCTTCCGGCATCAAAACGAAAATTCGGCCAATCGCTTTGCTGCCAATTCCAGCGTTTTAAGTCGGGCATGAGTTATATGAGTCAAATATACAGCTCATTTTCGAGACAATTTTGAGCTATATTTCGAATTTATGACACCCAGGGCAGTTGCGGCAGTAGAGGAATGGCATCACCTTTCGGCTTTCGATGAAACAACGCGACTCCACGATAGCCAAAAACCCGACACTTCCCATCCGGACGGCCTACAGCGCGTCCTACTACGCAAACACCAGCACGCCTTCGATGCGCAAGTTGCCGCTTGTGGCGCGCGGTGCGATCACTGACGCTGGCGGCGCGTTCGTTTTTGACCAATTTTTTACCTTCCGCTCCTTTTCAAAAGAAGATCGGGCGTTTATAGGGCTCGGACGATGAAATTCACTTTGCAAATCCTCACCATTTTTCTTTTCGCATCCAGCCTGCCTGCGGGAGCCGCGATTCAAA
>JBEIMO010000215.1:0-2848 GCA_040378625.1 Verrucomicrobiia bacterium
GAATGGGCACGAACGGCGGCAGTCCAGTCTTTACAAGCCCCACCGCCCGCAGGAATCCTTAACGACGAATGACAATTCTTGATCGATTGGAAAAGTGGCTCGGACGTTTTGCCGTGCCAGGATTGATTCGCTATGTCGTCGCCCTGAGTGCTCTGGTCTTCATTCTGGTGACCATCAACCCCGGCTACACACAAATGCTGGCACTCGACCGAAATGCCATTTTGCAAGGTGAAATTTGGCGATTGGCGAGCTGGATTTTCATTCCCGAGACGACGAGTTATTTTTGGATTCTTTTCTACCTTCTCTTTACTTGGTGGATTGGCGACACGCTGGAGGAATCTTGGGGAGCCTTTCGCCTGAACGCCTATTATTTTTCAGGAATGATCCTCTGCATCGCCTCGGCCCTGATCTTTGGGGCATCTGGAGGAAACTTTTTTCTTAACCTCTCGTTGTTCCTCGCCGTTGCAACGCTGGCGCCGAATTTCGAGATTATGCTCTTTCTGGTCATTCCAGTAAAAATAAAGTGGGTCGCCCTTTTCAGCCTGATCGGGCCGTTGGGTTATCTTTTCTTTGGATCACTCGCCATGAAGATGATGGTTGTGATGTGCCTCGGAAATTACCTGTTGTTTTTTGCGCCCTCCTTTTTCCGAAACCGCTTGGAAGGCAGACGCAATCAGAGCCGGCGCGAAAAATTCCAAACAGCCACAGTCTCTAAAACGGAGACTCTGCACTGCTGCCGCATTTGTGGGATGACAGAAAAATCCAATCCCAACATGGACTTCCGCGTCTCCTCCGACGGCGAAGAATACTGCACCGAACACCTTCCCTCCCGCGCGAACTCGCAGTAAAACGACCTGAGGGACCGGTTTTACTACGACTGAGCAGCGGCGCGCAGGCGTTCAGCCAAAGCGGTGAACCGGCGATTGGATTCCGCGTTGCGGATGGCGGTTTGAAGCGCTTTTTTCTGCCCGACAAGGACGACCAACCTCTTGCCTCGAGTCACTCCCGTGTAGAGAAGATTCCGCTGAAGCAGGAGATATTGCTGCATAGCCAATGGCATAACGACCACGGGAAACTCACTGCCCTGGCTTTTGTGGATAGTGATGGCATAAGCGAGCGCGATTTCGTCGAGTTCATTGAAATCATACACCACCTCGCGCCCATCGAATGAAATACGCACTTCGAGTTCGATTTCATCAATGCCTGTGATTTCCCCGATGTCACCGTTGAAGACTTCCTTGTCGTAGTTATTCCGCGTTTGAATGACCTTATCTCGCGGCCGGAATTGCCAGCCGAACTTTTCGGCAAAGGGCTGGTTCGGTTGCTTCGGATTGAGACGTTCCTGCAGGAGCTTGTTCATCTGAACCGCCCCCAACGAACCTCTATTCATCGGGCAGAGAACCTGAATGTCACGCAATGCTGAGACACCGAGTTTGCGAGGGATTCGTGTGGAAACAATTTCCAACAACGTTTCCTGAATCGCCTCAGGCTCTTCGCGCTCAATAAAGAAAAAATCTGAATCCGGCACGCTTTCTGGCATCTCGCCGTTGTTGATCCGGTGCGCGTTGACAATGATCCGGCTTGTCGCGGACTGGCGGAAGATTTCCGTGAGACGAACAACAGGAACTGCGCCGCTTTGAATGATGTCGCCCAGAACAGCGCCGGCACCGACACTTGGCAATTGATCGACATCCCCTACGAGCAGCAGGTGCGCTTTTTCAGGTAGTGCCTGGAGCAGGCGAAACATGAGCGAGGCATCGATCATCGAACTCTCATCCGTGACCAGCAAATCGCAGTCGAGCGGACGCGAGGCGTTTCGGGAAAATCCTACGCCTTGAAATTCCAGAAGGCGATGGATGGTTTTTGCCTCCATGCCGGTTGATTCCGAAAGACGTTTCGCCGCGCGGCCCGTTGGCGCGCACAAGAGGCAGTTCACTTTCTTGGCATGAAGCACCGAGAGAATCGAATGCATCAATGTCGTTTTCCCAACACCCGGACCGCCAGTGATCACGAGCACGCGGGAGGTCAGCGCCTTTGCCAGAGCCGCCGATTGGCTTGGCGCCAGCTCGCGACCATTTTTCTCCTGAAGCCAAGGAATTGCCTTCTCCATATCAATCGATGGATAGGTTGGCGGCTTTCCCGCAAAACGAGCGAGGATTGTGGCAATGCCGATTTCCGCTGCCCGCATTGCAGGAAGATAAACCAACTGGTTCGGCGTTGTGGAATCTGCAACCAATGCGCCCTCTGACAGCATTTCAGCGAATGCCCGATCGACAATGGCGGAATCCATCTCCAGAAGTGCGCAGGCATTTTGACGGAGCATTTCGTTCGGGAGGGCGCAGTGACCATTTCCCGAAGCCTCCGCGAGCGTGTGCAGAAGGCCGGCACGGGCGCGGATAAGGGAGTCCGGAGGAATGCCCAGTTTTCCAGCAATCGTATCAGCTGTTTTAAATCCGATACCTTGGATGTCTTGGGCGAGCAGATAGGGATTGGCTCGCACCTTGTCGATCGCCTCATCGCCGTAGGTTTTATAAATGCGAACCGCCCGGCTTGTGCCAACGCCGTTGGAGTGCAGAAAGACCATGATTTCCCTCACCACTTTTTGCTCCGCCCATGCTGATTTAATGAGGCGGCGGCGCTCGGATCCAATTCCCCTCACCTCCTCGAGGCGGACCGAAAATTGATCAATGATGTTGAATACCCCATCCCCAAATTTCTCGACCAACTTTTTGGCATAGGTTGGCCCGATACCTTTGATCAATCCACTTCCCAAATACTTTTCGATTCCTTCTTCGGATGTCGGTTCGCTGGTTTTGATAAACTCCGCTTTGAGCTGCATGCCGTGATC
>JBEIMO010000216.1:0-2823 GCA_040378625.1 Verrucomicrobiia bacterium
CGTCTGCATCATTTTGGCGTCTGGCGGATATCCTGGCTCCTACGAAAAAGGAAAAGCCATCGCCGGCCTCACGCAGGCTGGAGCTCATGAAGGCGTTCAAGTTTTTCATGCAGGCACGAAAGCTGATGGCGAAAAAGTCCTGACAAATGGGGGCCGTGTTCTCGGCGTCAGCGCCAAGGCCACCACGCTGGAATCCGCTCGCAACATCGCTTACCGAGCTGCTGATGAGATTTCTTTCGATGGAATGCAACGCCGTAATGATATTGGTGCCACGCCGGTCACCGCATGAAAGCTCTCCGCTACACGTTTCCTCTTTTTCTTGCCCTGACCGCTTTGGCGGCTGATCCAACGCCTGTTGCTCCTAAAAAAACACTGCACGAAGCAGTGAATTCTTTAGACGATTCCCAAGTTCAAAAAGCCATCGACGCCCTCCTGGGGAATTTTCTTTCCTCCAATTTGATCGACGAGTCCTCCCGTCAGCGCGCTTTGCTGGAGGGCCTTGCATCCCGATTATCCCCCGGGGTGAGCCTTGTTGCAGCAACTCCGGAAACCAAACCCGCACCACCCATTCCCTTTCTTGTTGAGATTCTGGATGGTCAGGCAGGATACATCCGCCCAGGAATTTTTGATCTGGCCACTCTGACGCAAATCGATGCGGCTCTGAAAAATTTCTCCGAGAAAGGAATCCCCGCGCTAATTATGGATTTGAGGGCAATCCCTGCTGGCAGCGAGTTTGAGTTGGCGGCCGATCTGGCGAGAAGATTTACGCCAAAAGGAAAAATCCTTTTCACCATTCAAAAACCCAACGCCAAACAGGAACGTATCCTGACTTCGGATAAGGATCCTGCATTCAACGGAATTTTGATTGTTCTCACTGATGCCGACACAGCTGGCGCGGCAGAGGCTCTGGCAGCGACTTTGCGCCTCAATGCAAAGGCTATGATTGTTGGTGCGGAAACATCCGGTGCCGCTGTCGAGTATGCCGATTTCCCGGTAGGATCAGGACGCTCGCTGCGTGTTGCGGTATCCCGGGTTTCCATCCCGGAACTCGGTTCGATTTTTCCAAATGGCATAAAGCCTGACATCCAGATCTCGCTGCCGAAGGACGTTCAAACCCGCATCTTTGAAATGAGCCGTGAAAAAGGCGTGAGCGATTTTGTATTTGATGCTGAGCGCCCCCGCCTGAATGAAGCCGCGCTCGTTGCCAACACCAACCCGGAAATTTCTGCGGGAGATAAGGACGATAAACCTGCCCTGCGCGACACCGTGCTGCAACGCGCCATGGACCTCGTTACCGCGATTCGGTTCTACAAAAAATCGAAGTAACCAATCTTCCTTAACCCCTCAATCTGCTTTCCATTTTTTACGCACAACAAGCTGGAATCCCTCTTGACTCTCAAGAGTTTCACCACAATATTGGTTCTTAACAACACCCGCCACGCCTCTCAATGATGCGCACCAGGCGGGTTACTTTTTGCTAATTCATTAGCCATGCCCAAGCCGCCTACGAGTTTTGATCAGCAACTCGGCATTCTTGAAGCTCGAGGCCTTATTGTCAAAAACCGCGGTGAAGCTCTCCATCACCTCAGCCATACGAATTACTTCCGCTTTGCTTGCTACCGGCATCCTTTCATTAATCTCGAAACGGACAAGTTCATCGCAGGAACCCGTTTCGAAGATATTTGGGAAATCTATCGTTTCGATCACCATCTGAGGATGCTCGTTCTCGACGCTATCGAACGCTGCGAAATCTCTTTTCGCACCCGATGGGCCTATGAAGTCGCCCATCGACATGGTTCACAGGCCTACGAGAATGCGACGATCCATCGCGATGCTGTCAGGCACAGAGAGACGCTTGCCAAGGTCGATTCTGAAATCCGGCGGAGCACTGAGGATTTCCTTAGTCCCTATCGCTCTGGCGGGTCAACTCGACCTCCGATATGGATGGTTTGCGAAGTCTTGAGCCTTGGCCAACTATCCGCCCTCTACGATAATCTTTCTGCTCCTGCAGATCGTCAGGCTGTCGCTGATGCTTATGCTCTTGATGAAATCGCACTTCGATCCTTCCTGCATCATCTCACTGTTGTAAGAAACATCTGTGCTCACCACGCCCGCCTCTGGAATCGACACTTTGCTTTCACCTTTTCGCTCCCACGTAAAAAGCCCCCACTCTTGCTTCGCCACTTCAATAAAGAGCAACCCCGTTGTCTCCACAATACGCTCGTGATGCTTGCATGGCTGCTGAATCAGATCGAACCTGGCCACCACTGGACCCTGCGCCTCGTCCGCCTTATCCAAGAACAAAGATTCCCTGTTGCCTGGCAAATGGGCTTTCCCGAGAACTGGCAAGAAAGTCTCATCTGGCGGGAGTCGGCAGAATTTTCATGAATCCATCTGCGTTTACCCAAAATTGCTGTCAAAGCCATAAGCGCTCTGTTTTTGTGCGCACCGCAAGCACTACCGAGCCCTCGATCCCGTAAGGCTGAAGATACTTTGTGTAGACCTAACTCTTTCCTAAAATGACCTAGAACGCGGGCCCTTCAAAAGGGCCTCACAGCGGCGGCAGGTGACGGGTTTGTAGCGGATGAGACTTCGGCAGCGAGGACAGCGATAGTTGAAAAATCCAAAGGTGAGGGAGGCAATGGCGTAGAGTCCGGCGAAGATTGTGAAAATTTCGCCAACGAATCCGAGAGCGTCGATTTGCTTTTCAAACAGGACTCAGGTGAATGCCATGACAGCAAAAGGCCAGAGCACGAAACACTGGCGGCGGTGAATTTTTAAAAAAGCTTCGCGCTGGTCGCTGGCGGAGGCCCACTTCATGAC
>JBEIMO010000217.1:0-2798 GCA_040378625.1 Verrucomicrobiia bacterium
AAAATAGAGGCCGTAATTTCCGCTCTGCGTGCTCTCATGGAGTGTGTCGGCCATTTCTCCTGTCTGAATCCAAATACCCGATTTGGCTTGGCCCGGAAGTCCGATTTCTTTTTCAGCATGATTCCAACGCACCTGCGCCTCGTTCATAAAAAGAAATCCGTTTTGGCCATCCAAGCGCCAGCGGAACCCATGACGATTCACATTCTGGTCATAGACATTTCCCTGATAAACGACGGACTGAAAAGTAAACCACTCGACGGGATTCAACGCCAAGCGCGCGCCCAGCGTTCCCATCGGATAGCCAGGACCTCCAGATGGCACGTTGGTGTAGATAAATGCAGGCCATCCAAAGGCGGCATTTATAAATGTGCCGGCGTAATCAGAAATCACGAACTCCGAATCCGCAGCCATTTGACCAACGCGGAGCGAGATTTTGTCATCCCAGACATTTTGCTGAAACCACAATTCCAGCATGCGAAGCGTATTGAACCCCGCGATATTGGAAATCGTTAAAAAATTTCCCACCTGATCTTCCGAAGCATCACGACCATGAACCCAAATCCACGTTGTGCTCATACTTCCTCCGGTCCAATCGAGGGATTTTTCCAAATCCAACTCAAACCCGAAATTGAGCAATCCAGTATAGACCGCCCCATCACGCTGAGGTTCGGCAAGTCCACCACGCGTGTTTCCCCAGACCTCAGCGTTGTAACCTCCAAAAAAATCCAGACCACGATCCTGTAAAGCCGTGCGGGCGCCAAACCAATTCGCGGTCATTCCTTCAGCCTCCAGCCAGCTCGCCGTGGAAAAAACTCCGGTATGTTTTTGTCGATCGGGTTGGGTCATTCGATCGCCTCCCCAAGCAGCTGGCAAAGCTCCCAAAATGGCGCAGGTGACAAGTGATTTGACGGTTTTTTTCATGGTGTGTGTTTTACGTTTCATTGTGCTTAGAAATTTCAATGTGACTGCTTTCGTTAGGCGCAGTTGCATGTGACTTGCAATAAAAATACAGACCTAAAAACAATGCAATCACAAAATGCAATCGAGTTGCATTAAAGAAACACGACGCTCCTTCAAGAAACCGGCGCCAAGGCAGACCTCAATCTGGAACCAGCCAGGTCGAGCAAGATGACGGCCGCAAGGATACAAACAAGCACGGCGGCAAATTTGTCCCATTGGTAAAATTCCTGATAAGTGTGAAGCCAAGCCCCGATGCCTCCAGCCCCGACGTAGCCAATAATGGCGGCCGAACGGATATTGTATTCCAGCATCCAAAGAATGTGACTCCAAATCAGCGGACGGGCGTGGGGCCAGATGCCATATTGAAAAGCTTGCATGCGATCGGCACCAGTCGCCCGCAAAGCCTCACTGACTCCGGGATCGGCACTTTCAAAAGCATCGCTGAAAAATTTCCCAAGATAACCCAGCGAGTAAATGGCAAGCGCCGCGACACCCGCTCCCGCATTGGCTCCGAGAACGGCCACAGTAAGAAGTGCCCAAATAAGACCGGGAATGGACCGAATGGCATTCAGTAAAAATCTCGTAAATGCCACCAGAACGGATGGAGAGGTTGTTTTGGAAGCCGCCGCCGCAATTGGAATCGCGATCAGCGCCGCAGCCAATGTGGCAAGAACAGCCATCTGAAACGTCTCCCACAAGGAAGGAAAAATTTGAGGAAGTATCGAAAAATCCGGCGGCCAAAATCGCGAGAGAAATCGGCTAAGATTGGCAGCGTAGTCGAGTTGACGCCCTGATGGCTTCAAGACAGGCAGGGAGAAAAGAGCTGCCAAAAGCAGAATAAAAAACGCCACGCGAGGCGCGTCGAGACGAGGTTTCAACGGACGCCTCCCTCCAAAAATTCCCAATGCCCACCATGCAGGCGCAGGGAGGAATCCGAAAATTCCTCCGCAAGCGAACGATCATGAAGAACGCAAAAGACCGTGCACCCCGAGCGGCGGCATTCCTCTTTGAGCAGAGCGAGAACCTCGCGCGCCGTTTTAGAATCAAGGTGGGATACAGGCTCGTCAGCCAGCAGACATTCAGGTTCGGATATCAGTGCACGAGCGACGGCAACCCGTTGACGTTCGCCTCCCGAGAGCTGCGCGACGGGCTTTTCTGCCAGCAATTCCAAACCGAGTCGCTGCAGCAGTGCACTTGCCTTTGCATGATCCGATTTTGAAAAACCAAAAAGCGTTCTCCATCCCGAACGATGTCCCAACAGACCGCAAAGGACATTGGTTTTCGCGCTGGCATTAGGTGTCAGCCGCAAGTGCTGAAAAATCAGGCCCAGCCGTTTGCGAAATTGCAACGGCGAGTGCGCACAGCCTTGCTGACAGCGGAAGGTGATAGTTCCTGCAACGGGATCCAGCATTCCAGCCAGGCATGACAACAGACTCCTTTTTCCAACACAGGAATCACCTTCGATCGAAACGAAGCAACCCCGAGGGATGGCGAGGTTCAGATTCTCTAAAATCGCCCGCCCTCCACGACTAACCGTGAGGTCTTCAATCCGGAGTTGGTCAGCATGTGCAATCATCGTTCCTTTATTTTGCCTGCATCAACTCGAGCGCTTTGACCACTGAAGCAAGATGGGTCTCTCCATCCGCCTCGACCAACTTGGACGTGAAAACGGCATCCCGCAAAGCCGTGTTGGTTTCAGAAAAATCGAGAACGGCTTTGCGCAGTTGTTGACGAACACCAGGTGCAAGGCGGGACGAGACGGCAAGCACATGCGTCGGAACAGGACCTTGTTTTGCCATAACCTTGAGGCGCGCTTTTTGATCCGGGGTGAGGTGTTT
>JBEIMO010000218.1:0-2796 GCA_040378625.1 Verrucomicrobiia bacterium
AACCGTTGAGCGCAGCCTGAAAGGGGCCGCGCTTTGGGAGGAAGCGAAAGACCGTCTGCACGAAAGCGCACTTAGCCTTTCCGGTGGTCAAATGCAGCGTCTCTGTATCGCTCGCGCCATTGCCAACCGGCCTGAAATCCTTCTCATGGATGAGCCCTGCTCAGCTTTGGATCCGATCGCAACCGTGAAGGTCGAAGAATTGATCCAGGAACTTAAATCCGAATTCACGATTGTCATTGTCACTCACAACATGCAGCAGGCCACGCGTTGCTCAGACAAAACGGCATTTTTCTACCTTGGCAAACTCATCGAGTTTGATGACACGCCCAAAATATTTTCTAATCCTTCTGCCAAACAAACCGAGGACTACATCACCGGTCGATTTGGTTGATCTTCCCAACCCTAAATACATTCAAAATAATGGATTCCGCCCGACATATTCTCACCAGCTTCGAAGCCGCATTGGACAACCTCCGCAAGGATGTGCTCATGATGTCCAGCCTCGCTTCCCGCAGTCTTGAAAATGCAAGAAAAGGCCTCTTTGAACGCGATGAGGACTGGTGCAATACAGTAATCGCGGATGATGAGGAAATCGACGCTTTGGAGATTCAGGTCGACAATGAAGGCATGGAAATCATGCTGCGGTTTCACCCGTTTGCGTCGGATTTGCGCAATGTCATTGCCGCAATGAAAACCAGTGTAAACTTGGAACGTGCGGCGGATCAGTGTGTCGGTATCGCCCGTCGTGTGCGCAAACTCATCGTCCATCCACAGATTCCTGCCTGCTCGCAGATCGAACCCATTTTCCAACTGTCGACTGCTGTATTCAATGATGCCATCAAGGCCTACGCCAATGGGGACCTCGAATTGGCGCGAACACTCAAATCGCGGGATAAGGAATTGGATGAACTAAATCGTAATTTTGCGGAAACCCTCACGGAGTTGATGCCGCAAAATCCGGACCATATCCGTTCATTTCTCGAGCTTATCTTCATTGCCCGTTGCCTCGAGCGTATCGGCGACCAAGCCAAAAATATCGCGGAAGACACGATCTACGCGGTTTCGGTCAAAGACATCCGCCACAGCAATTAATTGCGGGAATCTGAAATAAGGGTCTCCACCGCTTGGCCGCACAGATCCATCGTGGCTTGAGTGCAGGCGAAGTTGAGGGCTTGTGAGGAAATTTCGGCTCGTAAGCGGTCGTCACGCAACAGCGTTGTTAGGCCATCAGCCATTGCCGCGGCGTCTGCGGGTTCAACAAGAATCCCGGTTTTTAGGTGGTTAATGATTTCCGGAATTCCCCCGACGCGAGTGCCTAAAAACGGGGTTTCAGCAAACATCGCCTGCAGGCCGGTCTGAGGGATGCCTTCGTTTTTGTAGCTGGCTAAAACAGCGATATCCAAGGCGCGGAATACCGACCACGGGCTTTCGCGGTGACCGAGAAGATGCATGCGGTCTTTGTGTTTGCACTTGGCAATTTGGATTTGGAGATACTCTTGCGGGCCGTTTCCGGCTAAAACCAGATGATGCTTCGGGAACTGTTCCGCAATTTGATCAAACGCATCAATGAGGTAGGAGTGCCCCTTCCAGCTGCGCAGAACGGCAACCATTCCAATAAAACGAGAGTCACTTGTTAAGCCGAGTTCCTCCGCCAACGCCAAGCGGGATGCATCGCGGTCGGGCAAATCAGTGGGAACATTGATACCGGTAAAAATGGTTCGAACTTTGTCTGACGGGAGCTGAAATGTTTCGCGCAACGGCGCAGAGATGCATTCCCCTGTGGTGATGATTTTATCGCACAGCGATGTGTATTGAAACCGGTTGAACCAGTTGTTGTGCACAGGCGTGCTGACATGGCGGTATCGCAAGCGGCAAGGAACGCGGCAGATGCTAGCCGCCAGCAGTCCCACCCAACTGTCCACGCTGCTATGCGTGCCAAGGACATCTGGCTTTTGTTCGAGGATGAGGTTGCAGAGTTTAAAAAAATCCGCGACCTGCGTCTTTTTCTCAAAAGGAATATCGAAAACCTCAAAACCTTTCTGGCGCGCTTTCGCATTGAGTTGCCCGTTGCTCGGATTGGCAATTAGCACGCGGTATCCTTGATCCCGAAACCACTCCGCCTCCGAAAGGATCCGAATTTCCTGACCTCCCCAGCCATTGGAGGCCTCCGTATGAAGAATGGTTAATTGCCGGCGGTTTTGCATGAAGTGAGGCTAGAAATGAGAAAAAGATTTGAGGGCTTTAAAGGCGGCGCCCAACGGAGATCACTTATTCATTCTCTGAGCTCTGTGGCTAATTGCGAGGGCAGGGTATCAATCCTATTTCAGTAGAAGATCCGCAGCCTGGCTGACGTCTTTGTCTCCACGACCGCTCAAATTCGCGATGAGGATTGAGTCTTTCGGCATTGTGGGAGCGACTTTGATGATATGGGCAATGGCATGGGCCGTTTCCAAGGCCGGGATGATGCCTTCGACTTCGGCGAGGGCGCGGAAGGCGGAGAGCGCCTCGGCGTCGGTGGCGTAGTCGTATTCGATGCGGCCTTTGTCGCGGTAGTAGCTGTGTTCCGGTCCGATGGCGGCGTAGTCGAGTCCTGCGGAGACAGAGTGGGTGAGTTCAATCTGACCATCATCATCGGCGAGTAACCAAGTTTTTGTTCCTTGAAGAACGCCGAGCTTGCCGCCTTGGAAGCGCGCGGCGTGACGGCCGCGCACGATACCGTCTCCTCCCGCTTCCACTCCGGTCAGGCGCACTTTTTCATCATTTAGAAACGCATAAAAAAATCCGATCGCATTGCTG
>JBEIMO010000219.1:0-2764 GCA_040378625.1 Verrucomicrobiia bacterium
ACTCGACTTTCCGAAGTCGAGCAGCGCCGACTGCTGCAGCGCTCGGTGGAATTTTCCGCAATTGCGGCGCAAGGAGAACCCGGCGATGCCTGGCACCTCCTGAACCTCGCCCACGCCCATGACAACCTCGGAAATTTCGAGCAAGCCAGACCTCTCCATCAGGCCGCCATTGCAAAGGCTCCCTACTACGCGACGCCCTACGAATTTTATGGGCTCCATCTGGAATTGTCCGCTTCACCCGCCGAGGCCGTCCGTCTCTACGAACTCGCCCTCCATCTCCCGGCCTCCACATTCGCCGCACAGCGGAGGGATGCCCTCGTGAGAAATTCTGCTGATGGCAAGATAAGGTAGACAACCTCTCCCCAGCGTGTCGGCTCAGAAAAAATTTGTTGGATTGAAAAGCATCTCTCCGATATTCCTGTCTTCGTTTTCAGCCTATGCAGAAAAAATCCCGCCTTTGCTCTTTCGCTGCTGTTTTTTTGTTCGTGACTCTTCACTCGCAAGCTCAGCAATCATCTGAGGAATTCTACGGGGCTCCGGCTCCGGCTGATTTTCCCCAGGAGGAAGGAGTGCCGGTCGATGATAATGCATCCGCTTTGGACAATGTTCCCGAGAAAGTTTCCGAAGGCGCATTTGAGGAAAAGCCCTTCACTTTAGATTTTGCTGTTCGTGAAGGTTATGATGACAACCTGTTTACAACAGGATCCAACCGTTCAGCCAGTTTTTACACGAATCTCGCGGGTGGTGTTACTTACACGGCCGAAAGTTCCCGCCTGCAACTCTCCACCGCGCTCAATGGCGGTGTGACATATTACTACACGCGGCCCGGCAACAAATTCGACTACACGGGAGCATTGAATCTCCAAGGTGCCTATAAGCTCAGTCAGCGACTTACTATAAATTTCTCTACCAATACGGCCTATCTCGCCCAGCCTGATTTAACGATTGCCGGCGGAACCAACCGGCAAAACGGGGATTACATTTATTCTTCAACAACAGTGGCGGGTGCTTACGAGTGGTCTGAGAAATTCTCCACGGACACGAAATACAATTTCACGCCTTTCCTTTATGTGGAAAGTGCTCTCAACGAAAGCCAAGGGCGCATTGAACAAACTCTTAGCCAATCCTTCCGCTGGCTGGTTCTTCCCAAGACAACTGGTATTGTAGAATATCGTGCAAATCCAGTGACTTATTTCAGTGCTCCCTTGGATAGCTTCGGGCAGTTTTTCTTGTTGGGGGTAGACCAAATTTTCAGCTCGAAATTTAAAATCACGGCGCGTGGTGGTGCCGAGTTGAGATTTTACAACAGCGACAACGATAATCCCAACTATGTCGGTCCTTTTGCCGAACTCAATGGAATGTATGAATACCAAAAAGCTTCCACTATAGGTTTGAACATGCGCTATGGCACGGAAGGCTCGGGATTGAATGGAGCGCCCACACGCCAAACCTTTCGTGTTGGGCTCAATATCGTTCAAGGTATCACTCCCAAACTCTCCTTCACTGGAGGCTTGAATTATCAAAACAACTTCTACAACGAGTTCGACAAGCAGGATGAATCGCCAGAATTTTATGAAAACATCATCGAATTCGCGCTGGGAGCGAATTTCAAGATGACCAAAGATTTGATTCTCCAAGGCGGCTATACCTACACGATTGATATGGCTCCGGCATCGGAACAACTCAGCTACCAACGCAATGTTGCCTTTGTTGGCATGGATTTGGCGTTCTGACTCTCCCCGCGTTTGTTCACTCTCTTGTATATCCCGCAGATCGTCGAAAAGTCTTCTCTACGACTTGTCATTTGATGTTCCTCCTTCTCTGTGCTTAATTGTCCCTCCTCTTGATGAATTCGGAAGACTCCAACGAAGCCCAACTCCATTTTCTCGATTACTGGCGCGTCATTCGCATTCGCTTTCCGCTTATTGTCTTGGTCTTTCTTTTGGTGGTCATAACAACGGGAGTCGTTACTTATTTTCTTCCAAAGCAATACGAGTCCAGCGTCACCATGCAGATCAACCAGAACGATACCTACTTGAAGGTGTTCGACGATCGCACGGGCGGGAGGGGATTTGACCCTCGTTTCATCACCACGCAATTCGAGATCATTCAGCGTAAAGAAATCCTTTATCCGGTGATCGAGGCACTCGGCCTCGAGCAAAAGTGGAAAAAACTCTACGGTATTGTTGGAAAGGAACAAACCCTCTTCCGACTAAGAAAAATGATCGATGTTCGCGAGATTCGAAACACCGAACTCATCCAAATCAGCGTTCTCGACCAAGATAAAAATGAAGCCTCGGAAATTGCCAATCGCATCGCGGAAGAGTATCAGCGCCGCCGCATTGGTGAGCAGCAAGGCACGGTCAATCGATCGCTTATTCAGTTGAAGGATGAAGTGGCGAAACAGAGTCGCCGGGTCGATGAACTTCGCGCCGAGGCGCAACGCATTCGGATTGAGAATGAAATCCAAGATCTGAACCCCGATAGCGTTGTGGATCCCATGCAGGCGGCAAACGAGGTTCTCCTCTCCGTCGAGCAGCAAGTAAGCACGGAGCGTCTGAGGGTTTCCTCGCTTCGTGCGAAATACGAGCAGATCAGCAAGCTCTCCGATGACCAGATCATGCGCAGCATCAGCACGCTCGATGTGCAGGATCCCACCATCATTCAAATGCTTCCGCAGTATCAAGAAGTGGTTTCCGAGGAAGCCCGCATGCTGAATAGTGGGCTGGGAGTCAACCATCCCACCGTTAAGTCCATTCGGGCC
>JBEIMO010000220.1:0-2732 GCA_040378625.1 Verrucomicrobiia bacterium
GAAATGCTGCAAACCCTATCGACTCTCGTGGCCAATGGCGTCGCTCTCTTGCACGGCATTCAACTCATGATCAATGCCACCACCAACGTCTTCCTGCATGATCTTCTTGTGAAAGTCGCGGCGATGGTGGGTGAGGGCACAAGCCTGGCTTCCGCTCTTCGTCGTGTTGGATTTTTCCCGCCGGTCTTGATTGATATTCTCTCCGTCGGCGAGCAGACGGGTGATATCGCCATTGCTCTTGAGCGTGCGGCCAAACGTTTTGACCGCGATCTCACGACGCGCATTGGCCATCTCACCACGCTGGTCCAACCAGCCATCATTCTTCTGGTGGCCCTTTTTGTAGGCATCGTGGCCTATTCTATGATTGCAGGTATCCTGACGAGTGTGAGTTCGCTCAAAGCGCGCTGACCTCATTTTAAGACACTGGTGGTTGTCATTTTTTCTTTGTCGCGTGGAGTGAAGCGCGAGATGCTTCAGGGAGATGAGTTCTAAAAAGGTTAAAATTGGCATCACACTCGGCGATCCAGCAGGTATCGGTCCGGAAGTCGTTGAGGCTGCCTTGAGAAATCATTCCTTTGATTGCGATATCGAAGTGATTGGCGAATTGAGCGGTTATAAGTTGGGATGTCCAACTCCCGATTCCGCTCAGGCTTCATTGGATGCACTGGAATTGGCCGCGGAGCGTTTAAAATCAGGGGTATGGCAGGGTGTTGTCACGGGGCCTATCTGCAAGCATGCCCTCCACCAGATCGGCTATGAATTTCCCGGCCAAACAGAGTTCTTTGCCGGGCGTGCTTCCGAACCAAATTTTGCTATGTGTCTCACTGGAGGATCGCTGACTGTCGCCCTGGTCACGGCCCATATCCCATTGCGAGAAGTGGCGGATCTTCTCACTGCCGACGAAATTGTGCGTGTTGGGCGATTGTTGCTCCAATTTTTAAAATCCCGGGGCATTTCCCATCCTCGGATAGCCGTTGCGGGTCTGAATCCCCATGCCGGCGAGGGAGGAGATCTGGGACGTGAGGAAATCGAGATTGTTGCGCCAGCCGTTTCTGTATTGCAGTCATTTGGCCAATTCACCGGCCCATTTTCACCGGATACGGTCTTTCACCGGGCAGTCAGCGGCGAATTTGATGCGGTTTTGTGCATGTATCACGACCAAGGGCTGATCCCTTTGAAACTTCACGCTTTTGACGAAGGGGTCAATGTCACCCTTGGGCTACCGTTTATTCGGACAAGTCCCGATCACGGCACGGCCTTTGACATCGCTGGGAAGGGAATCGCCCGACCCGACAGCATGCAGGCAGCCATTCGTTTGGCTGTTGATCTCGCCGTCCGGTTGACGCCTTCGTAGCCGCTGGGTAGTATTTGCGCCATTCCAATGACGATCCTTGACCGCTATGTTTTGCGGAAATTTTTAGTTCCGTTCCTTTATTGCATTTTCGGCTTTATCGGGATTTGGCTCGTTTTCGATCTGGCTGATAATTTACAGGATTACATCAGAGGTCAGGCGACATTTGGGATCATGCTGGCGTATTATTCCACGCAGATTCCTGAAATCATCGTGATGAGCCTTCCAGTCGGCATTTTGCTCGCCTTGCTCTATTCGCTCTCGGCGATGTCCCGCTCGAATGAAATCATTTCCATGCTTGGCGCAGGGCGGAGCATCGTTCGCATTTTAATGCCGCTCATGATTGTCGGAATTCTCCTGAGTGGAATTACCGCTTTTTTCAACTACGAAGGCGCTCCGCATGCATCCGGTTTGAAAAAAGTCCTCGTCAGCGAGATCGCCGATGGGCGTAAAGTCGAAAAAATTCTTCGAGGGCATCTGTTTCGAAATCGTGAGGATTTTCGCACTTGGTTTGTGTCGGAGTTGCCGATGGGGAGCGATCGATTGAATGATGTGCAAATCGTTCAGCAAAATCGCGACGGTGTTATTGAAAAGCAATGGTATGCCCGCGAGGCGATCTTTGATTCCAATTTTGCGCGATGGAAACTGGTTGGCGCCCGCTACGTTGAAATGAATGACGAGGGAGATATCACAAAGGCGGAAATGCCGGATGTTCTGTATTTGGATGGATGGTCGGAAACCCCCTGGCGGATTTCCAGTAGCAAGTTGAAGGCTGACTTTCTCTCCGTCCCCGAGTTGAACGATTACCTCAAATTCAACGGCGATTTTCCCGCTGTGCGGTTGGCACCGTATCGCACCCATTGGCATTACCGCTGGGCCATGCCGACGAGTTGTTTTCTGGTTATATTCGTCGCCGCTCCCTGCGCCATTGTTTATTCCCGCCGGGGTGTTTTTACGGGCGTGGCTACAGCGATCGCTTCGTTTTTTGCTCTGGTTTTTGTGAGCAGTCTCTTTGTTGCCTTGGGTAAGGGCAGCCGTATCCCGCCGATGGTTGCTGCGTGGGGGCCGTTGTTCGGATTTTTTATCCTCGGATTGTTCATGCTTTGGATGCGTTCGACCAACCGGGATATGCCTAAACTTAAAATACCGGGAATTTCCTAATGCAAGCTGACTGGGACATCAAATCACGTTCGCATGTCTGTTCAAAGACAGGGCGAGAGTTCAACGAGGGCGAATTTTTTTACACGCTGCTTCTACGTGACGGTGAGGGGTTTCGCCGGGAAGACTTGAGCGAGGAGGCATGGAAGGAACGTAATGAAAACATTCAACCGTTTTCATTTTGGCGGACGAAATATGAGCCGCCAGCTCCGCCGCCACCGGA
>JBEIMO010000221.1:0-2726 GCA_040378625.1 Verrucomicrobiia bacterium
AAATTCATAAACACGAACAGAGGCTGTATTCGATTGGGACAATGATTTGGCCAGGGATTTCGTCAGGGTATTATTCGCCGCCGTGTCGCTGGCCGTTAATAAAAAATCCAACCGCCCAACCGTGAGAGGATGCGTTTTTAAATGGGCGCGGACATTGCGCGAGAGTTGGATTGTGTCAGCCATGCATCGGGTTCCAAAGCGGGGATAGGCGTAGTTTGGCCCCTTTAAGTTTTCTTTCTGTGAAGAATCCCACCACTGGTAAAAATTAGGAAATCGCGAAACGATTGCTGCCGCCGTGTCGATGACAGGGGCGGGAACGGCATCCAGACTAAAAAATGGAGCAATGAGGATCATTTCTTCGATGCCGTCTCGGTGCTGAGCGATCCAAGCACCCGCGATGGCACTTCCGGAAAGTCCGATAACACCGACGCGATCGCCCAACCCTGCGGCGATGTCGAGACCAATGGCGGCCTGATCTATCAAATCCTGCCCGCTTTGCTCACCTTGCTGATCATTTAAACGGTCTGCAAATCCGGCATAGCGTGCTCTGGGAATGATGACGTTGGCTCCGGAGTCGTGGAGGATTTTTGCCAAAGGAACAAATTGCTCGGGGCAATTCGTGAGGCCATGGAGTAAAACGAAGGCACGTTCCGTTTTGTGGCCGTGATGAAGCAATCGACTTGCGCCCTCGGGACGAAGTGGAAGTTGTGACTCCTTAGCGCGGAGTGCTTCAAATTTTTGAACAGCTTCCTCAAACGAAGTTGCAGGATCAGGCTGGGAATGAAATTCCGAAATGCGAAGTAAAAGAAATAAACTCAGGACGATTCCAATCGCCCAAAAGACTCGGTTTTTTAAGAACGGAATTTTGGTGCCCATGTCGGAGCCAATCGTGCTGAAGCAAGAAAACCGATGCCCAGTAAAATCAAAAATAAAGACAGGAACTGACCTCGCGTGAGGGCCATTGTGAGGGGCGCATCGGGCTCGCGAAAAATTTCACCGATGAACCGCAACACGGCATAACCAATAAAAAATACTCCAGTCAGAACACCATCCGGCAGTCGAAAACGTGTTCGCAAAATCCAGAGAATAGAAAACAGCAAAGCCCCCTCAAGAAAGGCTTCATAAATCTGGGACGGATGACGAGGCGTCAGAACTCGTGAAAGAATCTGGTGCAGTTCCGGTGACGTTCCAGCATTTTCAATAATGGCATTGAGATTGTTCCAAGTGGGATTGATAGCTGCGGCCTCCAAAATAAGGCTCCGCGAAGTTTCTGGTGAAGCCGAGTAAAGTTCTTTGGGAAATTGAACCGCCCATGGAACCGATGTCGCGCGACCGAAGAGTTCGCCGTTGACAAAGTTTGCGCAGCGTCCCAGGAAAAGCCCGATCGGAGCAGCGACTACAGTGCTGTCTCCGACATTCAACCAAGCGATTTTTTTTCGGCGCGCGTAGACCCATGTAAAAACCACGATGCCGAGAATTCCCCCATGACTCGCCATGCCGCCTTCCCAGAATTTAAAAAACACCAACGGATCGTGGACAAGGGTGTCCCAATCGTAGAAAAGCATGTATCCGAGGCGCCCGCCGAGAATGACTCCGAATAACGCAGTGCCAGTGATAAAATCCCCGACATCGTTGGCCTTGATCTCACTGAACCCCCGTTGGGAAAGATGAACCCCCATCCAATACGCCGCCGCAAAAGCCAGAACATAAGCAATCCCATACCAACGAAGTCCAAGGTTCTCACCAAACTGGATGAGAAAAGGGCTCAAATCGTGAATATAATAAGCAAGCACAGGTCGTAATCTTGCCCTCAGATACCTCTGACGCAAGCTCACACGAATCCACGTAGAAAAAGAAGGGAGCACCTTCGCCTCGAGCGTGAATCATATTGGAGATTCAGTGACTCGCATTGGTCTCCGAAACCCTCAGAAGCAAAAAATCTGCAAGCTAGCGAAATCTTGGTGCGGAGGAAGGATGTCGTTTGTAGAATTCATTCGTTATGCCAAACGCCTGCCGTCTCACTGCATTCGGACAAAAACCGCCAGCATGCAGTGTTGAAAATATTTCACTGTTTGAGCCCGGACCGAATGAGGTTCTCGTTCGGATGCTCGCTGCGCCGATTAATCCGGCGGATCTGAATGTCATCGAGGGCACCTATGGGGAATTACCCGCACTTCCGTGCACAATAGGCAATGAAGGCGTTGGGGTGGTTGATAAAGTTGGTTCGTCGGTTCGAGGTTTTGTTTCAGGTCAGGCTGTCCTGCCACTGGCGTTCGGAACTTGGGCCGAGCAAATGCTGGTGCCGGTGGAGTCCTTGATCCCTTTGCCAGAGGGCCTCGATCCGATGCAGGCTTCCATGCTTGGAGTTAATCCAGCGACCGCTTGGCGGTTGATACAGGATTTTACGGAGCTTCAGCCGGGGGACTGGATCGTTCAAAATGCGGCGAATTCCGGCGTGGGTAGATCAGTCATTCAACTCGCCCGAGCATTAGGTTTAAGGACACTCAACGTTGTTCGCCGTCCGGAGTTGATCGACGAGCTTGTTCGCTTGGGGGCTGATGTTGTTGTTACGGAGGATGTCGATCTGCGTAAAAATGCTGCACAACTTTGCGGCGCGGTTGAACCCAAACTCGGTTTTAACGCGGTGGGCGGAGCAAGTGCCTTGAACATTGCAAACGCGCTTGCCGCTGGTTCAAGCCTTGTCACTTATGGCGCGATGAGTCGCC
>JBEIMO010000222.1:0-2724 GCA_040378625.1 Verrucomicrobiia bacterium
AGCAGTCGGTCAGTCGCTTCGACGAAACCCCTTCGCTCCGAAAGTCCCATGCCATCGTGTTGTGCGCAGCGATGGATCAGTAGGTGGATTTTTTGGAGAAAGCGGCGCGACTGCTGGCAACAAAAAAAGGCAGGTGCTCGAAGCTGAAGGAATCTGCTTTGATAGCGACGGACGCATTTTGAAGAAATTCATTCTTCAGACACTGCCAGCAAGCCCATCTCCTCATCCGCCGAGTGTCCCTGCACCCCTCGGCGGCGCATCGCAATCATCCGACGCAGTGCATCATGGGGCAGACTTAAAAAACGGGCATCCGAATCAGGCATTCCCTCAATGAGATCAAGGAAGACATCGGCGTCGCGCTCGATCGCCTGAACCGCATGGCGTCTGGTGAGCTGGATCGTATTGCAGCGCGTTCTTGCAATAATGTAGTCCAGATCATCCATGAGACGCATCGTCTGGTCCGAGTTAAGGATCATGCTAAAAGGCTACCAACATTCGGTCGATCGGATCAAGAAACGTGAAACTTCTTGCGCGTCCCTCGCCCTGCCGATGAGAGTGGATGCCGCATGAATCCCGAATCTTTTTTATCAACAGCCATCGAGGCCTCACAAGCTGCAGGAGGATTTCTCCGCGCCAATTTTGGTCGCCCTCTCACCGTGGATGAAAACCTCGCCCACGATATCAAACTCGAACTCGACAAACGCACACAGGCATTGATTGAAGAAATCATCCTCTCCCGTTATCCGGAGCATGCAATCTACGGTGAAGAAGGACTGCGCGGCGACCAGCAGAGCGAGTATCAATGGATCATCGACCCGATCGACGGCACCGTGAATTACTTCTACTCGATCCCCCATTTTGCCGTATCGATCGCCCTGCGCCACAAAGGAAAAATCATTGTCGGCGTCATCTACGACCCGATGCGCAATGAACTGTGGTCGGTTCGCGAAGGCCAACCAGCGCTGCTCAACGGGCAACCAATTTCCGTCAGCCAGCGCACCTCACTCGCCGAAGCGACCATCTCCGTCGGCGTTTCCAAATCCATCAACACGATTAACCGTGGGCTTCCTCTTTTTGAACGCATGATCCGCAATGCGAAAAAATGCCGCATGATGGGCAGCGCATCACTCGATATCGCCTATGTCGCCTGCGGACGCCTTGACGCCTACATTGAAGGCCAGATCAGCCTCTGGGACGTTGCAGCGGGCATCCTCCTCGTCGAAACAGCAGGCGGCCGGGTGGAACTCACCCCTCACGAATCCGAGGCCGAAAAATACGCCATTGTGGCCTCCAGCACAAAAATTGACCTCGCACTCGAATGATCGCGACCGGTATTGGATATGATGTTCACCGGCTCGTCGCCGACCGCCCACTGGTGCTCGGAGGGGTCGTAATTCCACACGCACTCGGGCTCGACGGTCACTCTGATGCCGACGTTCTCTGCCACGCCATTGCTGATGCCCTTCTCGGAGCTGCTGGCGAACCGGACATCGGCCATCTTTTTCCAAACACAGATCCCTCGATCAAAGGCATCAGCAGCCTTGAAATCCTTAGCCGCGTCCGCTCGGTGCTCGAGGAAAAATCCGTGCAGATTCATAACGTGGACACCTCGCTCATCGCGGAGGAACCAAAAATTTCCCCTCATCTTTCTCTGATGAAAGAACGCGTAGGAGCCGCACTGGGAATACCTCCACGCCGTATTGGCATTAAAGCCACCACCAATGAAGAACTAGGATTTCTCGGCCGAGGCGAAGGCATGGCAGCCATGGCAACCGCTTGCGTTGACCGCCCAGAATAAAAAAACTCTGTTAAAAAATATTCGCTATTGACTCCCCTCACGCTCCCCGCTAACTTCACCGCTCCCAATCATCGCAGCCATAGCTCAATTGGATAGAGCATCTGACTACGGATCAGAAGGTTTGAGGTTCGACTCCTCATGGCTGCACTCCCCCTCCCTCTCGCAAAAAACTTACTGCAGCATTTTCTGGGTTTTCGATTTAGCCGCACCCCTTGTATTGTTGCCGGCATGCCCTCCGTATCACCCCTTCAATCACGGAGCACGAAGGCTAACAAAAACCGGCTTTTCTTTATAAATTGAAGATTTATCGTTTGCAGATCGTGGCTAAATCATCTCGTAAAAACAGGGAGTCCTCCGTCAACCTAACAGAGCTTTCCCCTCCCCCCTCTTCGCCAACTTCCCTGTCTGCCGCCCGCATCGCTTCCTGGGTAGGTTTCTATATCGTTTTGCTGGCCTGTATGGGTTATGTTTTCTTCCACGCCTTCCTCATCGACAGCGTGACCGTGCGGCTCTGCCGCGAACTCGATGGCCCCAACGCCAAACCCACGGAAGTCCTTCCCGTGCCGCTTCTCGAGATCGCCTTCGACGGTTATGTGTGGAACCGCCATGCGGAGCATCTGGGTAAGAATGGCGAATGGCAAATGCGCAAAACGGACATGGACAATGCTCCCGATGGACGCGAGATTCACTGGAACTCCGCCTTCGCTTGGTATCTGCGCGCACTCGGCGAATTCCATCGCCATTTCTCCGGCGACACGCTTCGGAACAGCATCTTCCGCATGTCGATCTGGGCAAATCCCCTGCTTCTCATCGTCGCTCTAGCCCTCTTTGCAACCCTCTCCGCCCGCCGTTTCGGCCCGCTCTGCGGATCGGTGCTGGCGATCGGAATGATCACCACCGCCTCGTTCTACGAAGGCTTCCTGCCC
>JBEIMO010000223.1:0-2705 GCA_040378625.1 Verrucomicrobiia bacterium
AAAGAATTCACTGCTTCGTGCAGTGTTTTTTTAGGAGCAACAGGCGTTGGATCAGCCTCCAAAGAGGTCAGGGCAAGGAAAAGAGGAAACGCGTAGCGGAGAGCTTTCATGCGGTGACCGGCGTGGCACCAATATCATTACGGCGTTGCATGCCGTCGAAAGAAATCTCATCAGCGGCTCGGTAAGCCATGTTGCGAGCAGATTCCAGCGTGGTGGCCTTGGCGCTGACGCCGAGAACACGGCCCCCATTTGTCAGGACTTTTTCGCCATCAGCTTTCGTGCCTGCATGAAAAACCTGAACGCCTTCATGAGCTCCAGCCTGTGTGAGGCCGGCGATGGCTTTTCCTTTTTCGTAGGAGCCAGGATATCCGCCAGACGCCAAAATGATGCAGACGGCGGCGGCCTCGTCCCAATCTGGTTTTGCGGATGAAAGCGTGCCGTCCACTGTGGCTGCGAGCAGTGGGAGCAGATCGGATTTCAAGCGCCTCACGAGCACCTGCGTCTCAGGATCGCCCCAACGGCAGTTGAACTCCAAAACCTTCGGGCCATCAGCGGTGAGCATCAATCCAGGGAACAACATTCCACGAAATGGAATGCCGTCTTTTTTTATTCCAGCCAGAAACCGGTCGAGAATGTCCGTTTTGATTGTGCTCCATAGTGCTGAGTCAATCGAGCCGCACGGGCTGATCGTTCCCATACCGCCGGTATTCGGGCCAGCATCGCCATCGAATGCTTTTTTGTGATCCCTCGCATCAGGGAAAACGAGGTGGCATTGGCCATCAATGAGCGCGTGGATCGAGCATTCGACGCCAGTGAGAAATTCTTCGACGACGACCTTGCTGCCCGCCGCGCCAAAAGCGCGTTCTTCCATGCAGAGATGCAGGGCACCGTCCGCCTCATCGAAATTTTGGGCAATGATGACACCTTTGCCGAGCGCCAATCCATCAGCCTTTACAACCAGCGGGTATTTTGCCGAGCGGCAATAGGCACGCGCTTCGCTGACGTCGGTGAACTCGCGATAGGCAGCGGTTGGAATGCCGTGCCGCGTCATGAAATCTTTCGCAAAAGCTTTGGACGACTCCAAGCGGGCGGCCTCTGCGCGTGGCCCGAAGATTTTTAACCCCGCCGCCTCAAATGCATCAACCACTCCCGCAGCCAAAGCGTCATCTGGCCCGACAACGGTAAAATCTACTTCCCGATCCTTGGCGAGTTCCACCAGCGCAGTCACATTTTCCGCCGCGATCGGGATGTTTTCACCAATCTGCGCAGTCCCTGCATTGCCGGGAGCGATGAGGATTTTTCTAACTTCGGGAGATTGACTTAATTTCCAAGCGAGAGCGTGTTCGCGCCCGCCGGAACCAGTGATAAGGATCGTTTTTTTCACTTCGAGAAGACCAAGCTGATCGTTTCAGGCGTCAGCATTTCGCGGGACATCGAAAATCTCGGGGCGTTTATTTTTTTTACTCCGCCAACTGTCCATGAGCCCGGTGATGCCCCCATCGGAATGACGGCACGCGGCTTCAACTGGTTTACGATTTCCTTCTTCTGCGCCGCATCCGTGGAAATAAATAAAACATCAACTGGGCCGATCTGGGACAGTTGGTCGGGAGTCAAAGCGAGTCCAGCGTGTCCAGTGAAGCAAAAGCGAATGCCATCCATCGTCCATGCATAAATCAAATTCATGCTCTCCATGGATGGAGCGTCAGCATTGCGATAGACAGGGATTCCGCGAATTGGCACGCCGGTGAGACTCGTAAATCCAATGCCCACCCCGCCGCGCAGGGTGGATGGTTGATTTTCAAGCGTGTTGATATTGTTCGTATCTGGTCGCTCAGCGGTAATGAGCAAGATGTCGCTCTTCAGCGAATCCGGCAGCGTGCGGCCATTCGTGCGGGGCGCGTAGGGGTTTGTGAGAATTGATGTGCCGAGCGATGACGTGATGCGGAAACATTGGTTTCCAAGCCAGTCGATGCGCGTCAGGCGCGGTTGAGCGGGCGCTGCAACCTCTCTTGCGCCGCAACCGGCGAGGAGGACCGCCAGCGCGGCGAAAATCACAAAGCGGCCCATGAAATCAAGCGGTGAGCGTCAATGGCACGCCCAGATCGCCGATTCGGCTGATCGTGAGGCCCTGCAGAGCGGGAACCTCGGCGGCCATTTGCTTGAATACCTCATCCACTGTGTAGATGCCGTTTGATCCCGAAATCGCCTGAATCAAGTCACGCAGAATTTCCCAATCCTCACGGGCATTGCCGGGAGGTTGGATGGCCTGGTTGAAGCGTTGTAGGCGGCCTTTGAGATTGATCATCGTGCCGCGTTTCTCGGCCCAGGCGCTGGATGGCAGGGTCACCGTGGCGTGAGGCGTGGTGCGGTTCGCGAGGATTCCGACAGAAACAAGCGTGGCAAGTTTTTTGAGGCCAGACTCCGAGATGCCGCAATCCACAGCATCCTCGCCAAGCACGATGAGAGCGGTGATTTTTCCCGATTCTACGCCTGCTGCGATTTCGGAAAGTTTTCCCGTGGCGACGCCAAGAAGTTTCGCGCCGGTTGTGTTCGGATTTCCATCATCCGAAACAAGGAATCCATCGCCTTTCTGTGGGCGTGGAAGCACATCGACGTTTGTTATTTTCAGCGAAGCGGCAAGGAGTTTGACGAGGAACAATTCCTCATTCGAGAACCGCGCGGATGCGATGATGGCTGTTTCTTCG
>JBEIMO010000224.1:0-2699 GCA_040378625.1 Verrucomicrobiia bacterium
CAGGAATTTCTTAAACAAAAGCCGGAACGCCTAGATGGCACTTCGTTGAGTCTTTATCGAGCGCAAGCACTGGCATTGATCAACGCTTTGGTGAAAAATAAAGAGTCACAGAATCGATTGGGCGCCTTTATGCAAAATCCGGAATTCTCCGAATCCCAACCCGATTCGCTTCTTGCTGCATTTCCCGAATTGAAAGGCGATATGCGTTTGCTTTCGAAAGTTTGGACGCTCGAAATCGCCCGAAGCACGATGCCGGCTAAGCTTTCATCCCTCTCGGTTTCTCAAACAGACAAGGAACTCGCCGGAATTCTTGCGATGCCGGCCTTTGCAAAAGCGGCAGAGTCGATGGGAAACCAAAATAGAAAACCTTCATTGTCTGCGGCGGCCCAGAGCCAAGGGGGAGGCTATCTGATGCGTCAGAGCTCGATTGAACTTCTTAATCTCGAATTCCGTGGGCATCCGTTTATGCGACCGATCATTTCGGAATACCGCTCCATCGTGGAAATCCTCGCGAGGAAGCCAAAGACGAATCTCGTCAAACGTATCGACGCCGTAGAAAGGACACGTTCTGCGTTGTTGGTGCAGAGTGATAAAATTGTGGATTACCTTAACTGGTATGAGGCGACGCAGCTCGAGGTGAGCGAAGTTTCTATTTTGGATGAATTTCGAGAGCCGGATATTCCCAAGCGCAATGATCCAATCACACTTTACATGGATGGCATTGAGGCCCGTGGTTGGTGAGAGAATCGCTTTCGCCCCTTGCATCGGGAAAGCCCTCTGAGGCATGCTGAATCTATGAACTACCTGGAACGCGCAAGGCGGGTTTTTGAAATCGAAATGGCAGAGGCATCTGCCACAGCCGCACGATTGGATAATCAATTCGTTATTGCGGTCGATCTCATCAAGGCCGCTGTCGAAAAACGCAACAAGGTCGTTGTGGTCGGCGTTGGTAAATCGGGAAACATCGGTGAAAAAATCGCGGCAACGCTCACTAGCACAGGTTCCACAGCCGTTGTTTTAAATTCTTTGAACGCGCTCCATGGTGATCTTGGTATTGTTGCCGAAGGGGACGTTGTTCTTGCTCTCAGCTACAGCGGGGAAACTCAGGAATTGCTCTCGGTTCTTCCCGCTTTTGTTCGCTTGGGTTCACCCATCATTGCGGTGACTGGTGATAAAACCTCCTCTCTTGCCAAATGCGCTTCTGCGGTATTGGACGTTTCGGTTTCTCAGGAAGCCTGCCCCTTGAATTTAGCTCCGACTTCGAGCACCACGGCGATGCTGATTCTTGGAGACGCGCTGGCCATGGTGCTTCTCGAGAGCCGGGGGTTCCGGAAAGAGGACTTTGCCAAATACCATCCCGGCGGCAGCCTCGGTCGTGCTCTGCTTTTGCGGGTGAATCAAATCATGCGCAAAGTCGAGGATCTCGCCCTAATCTCTCCTGCAGCGCCAGTCGTTGAGGCAATTCAAGCTATGACCGCCCACCGCGCCGGTGCAGCTGTGATAGTGAATCCCGATGAGACGCTGGCTGGAATTTTTACCCATGGTGACTTTGCCCGCCATTTTCCCGGAAATCCAAGCATCGGTTCCCGGCCAGTTGGCGACTTCATGACGCGCAATCCAATCACCATAACTGGTGACCGTCTCGCGGCAGAGGTTTTGCAAATTTTGGAACATCACCGCATCGATGATCTCGTTGTTCTCGATGAAAAACGGCGCCCCATCGGGATTGTTGATTCCCAGGATCTCTCGCGTCTCAAAATTCTTTGATTCTCGCATTCCATAAACCCTACGGCGTTCTTTCGCAATTCACGCCGGATGGAAGCCCGAACCGTCCGCTTTCGGAATTTCAATTTCCTCCCAAGGTTTATCCCATTGGCAGATTGGACGCTGATTCCGAGGGGCTCCTTCTCCTGAGCGATGAAGCTAAGTGGAATGCGCGTTTGCTCGCTCCGGATAATCATGTCGAAAAGGCTTATCATGTTCTTGTCGAGCGCTTGCCTTCCCCTCAAGCGTTGGAGTCCCTTGAAAAAGGCGTTCTTCTGGATGGAAAAATGACCCTTCCCGCTAAGGCAACGCTTCTTGATCCTCAGCCAATCATCGCTCCGCGCATCCCTCCGGTTCGCGTAAGAAAGAGCGTTCAGGATTGGTGGATTGAATTAAAAATCCGCGAAGGTAAAAATCGTCAGGTTCGCAGAATGACCGCCGCAGTGGGTCATCCAACGATTCGCCTCATACGTGCAGCAATCGGGGGCTTTCTTCTTGAAGGAATTGCCTGCGGAGAATGGCGGGAATTGACGCCAGATGAAATTGCGCGACTTCAATTTCCGGATCGCATGGCGTGACGGCAGAAGTCGTATTGGCTAATCTTTTCGGGTGAATTCTCAAACGTCATTTTTCGATGTTCAAACACACGGCAAGCGCCTTTATGACATCACCTCTGAAGTTGCGAAGTGCTTTAAACAAGCATCCGTTCAAAATGGAACAGTGAGGTGGCCCCGATTTTTAGACCACTGGCCGGTTAAAATAAGCGATGGTTGTAGAGGGTTGATTGGTTGTTATAGGGGAAGAGCTTTTCGTTCAATCTCCTTTTGGGACTGGTCTCCGATTTTTGTCTCCGTAGCGCAGGGCCCGGCTGGCCTCGGAGCGTAGCGGAGAGGCCTGCGCGGGCCCGCAGCGCAGGAGACAAAAATCGGAAGCAC
>JBEIMO010000225.1:0-2698 GCA_040378625.1 Verrucomicrobiia bacterium
CCTCAGATCACCTTGCCTTTGAATTTCAGCCAAAGCACGACTCAACAACAACCTGCCTGAGCTGTTCCTTAAAAACAACTCTCAAAAAACATGAAACTCTGAATTATTGTATCCGGATATTTCGGTATAGTCTCAGGAGATTGCTTCGCCGAGGTCGGTCACAATGTCATTTGCGTAGATAACAACGCAAAAAAAGTCGAACAGCTTGTTCAAGGAAAAGTTCCGATTTATGAGCCTGGCTTGGAGGAACTGATCCACCGTAATGTCGCTGCCAAACGTTTACATTTTACCACCAGCACGGAAGAGGGCGTGGACAAGTCCGACGTTGTTTTCATCGCCGTTCCCACTCCACCGCAGGCGGACGGAAGTGTTGATCTTTCCTATATTGAGAAGGTCGCGCGTGAAATTTCTGCCGTTCTTAAGCCCGGTCAATATCGAGTGATTGTTGATAAAAGCACCGTGCCTGTGAAAACGGGCGAAAAGGTGGCTGATACGATCCGTCGCTACAATAAAACCGGTGCCGACTTCGATGTGGTGAGCAATCCGGAATTCCTCCGCGAGGGATGTGCCGTGGCTGATCTCATGAAGCCTGATCGCATCGTGATCGGCGGCAATAGCGAGAGGGCGATCGCGCTGATGCAAAAGATCTACGAGCCATTCATGTCTCCGGTTCTTGTCACCGATATCAACTCGGCGGAACTCATCAAACATGCCGCAAATTCATTTCTTGCGCTGAAAATCTCATACATCAATGCCGTGGCTCGCATTTGTGAAGCCAGCGGGGCTGATGTGGAAAAGGTTGCCGATGGTATTGGCACGGATCGTCGTATTGGGCGCAATTTCCTCAACGCCGGTATTGGTTATGGGGGATCCTGCTTCCCGAAAGACATCGCTGCATTTATCGCAATCAGCGAAGATTTGGGCGTTCCGTTTACACTTCTTAAAGAGGTTGAAAAAATCAACCGCAGTCAGCGCGAAATGTTCATTGCGAAAATCCGCGAGGCGCTCTGGGTTCTCAAAGACAAAAAAATCGCTGTCTGGGGTCTCACCTTTAAACCCGATACGGATGACGTTCGTTCCTCTGTTGCGATCGACGTTGTGCGCGATCTCGTTGCCGAAGGCGCTCAGGTCAGCGCATACGATCCCAAGGGAATGGAAAAGGCCGTTGAGTTCAAACTCGTTGATGGCGCCCGCTTGGCGACCTCGCCGATCGATGCCGCCAATGGTGCCGAGGCCTTGATTATTGCGACCGAATGGAAGGAATTCACCACGGTGGATCTGAAGGAACTTCAGAAAGTGATGCACACACCGCTCATTTTTGACGGCCGCAACATCATGGATCCGAAAACCGTTCGTGCTGCCGGATTCCAATACACCAGCATCGGTCGCAGCTAACGATTTCAAAAAAAATCTTAAGCATTTGGTCGTTTAGATACGTAATAAGAATGTGAGTGATTGAAATGCGCTCACTTCTTATTACCTTCACTCACGCCATGTCATACCGCCTAGCAGGTCTTTTGAATCAGCTTTTTCACTGCGCATCCGCCGTGAGCATTTTTTCATCCGGGAGGGCGTGCGCTTGACTGCCCTCAAGTCGCTGACCCCCGCGCAACGTCGTCAACTCATCGCCGAAAGGCAAAAAAACTCCTCCCTCTGGCGTGTCATTCATTGGTTAGGTTCGCTTCAGTTGGCTCTGATTCTTTTGGCAACCATCGCCATCGCGTGTGCAGCAGCGACGATTGCGGAATCTGAGTTCAGCACCAAAGTTGCCCAAGTTTACATCTACAAGGCGCCTTGGTTCCTCGTTTGGTTGGGGGTCCTATGCATCAATCTCTTTGCGGTGACGCTCACGCGCTGGCCGTGGGAGAAGAAGCACGCCGGATTTATCATTACTCATTACGGCATTATCCTGCTTCTCTTTGGCGCGATTGTTGGACTTCAGACCGGGTTTGAAGGAAATGTTACTCTTCATACGGATAAACCGCCGATCCGTAAACTCACCATCAATCGCAGCATCATCCAGGTGGAAAGTCCGAACGATTCGGCACTATACGTCATGCCATTTGATGCCGCAGCCGTGCGTCCGAGTGAAAAAAAAACCACGCGTTTTTGAGGTTCCCAAATCTCCATTGCAAATCATAGCGGATGGATTCAGTGATAATTTGATCAAGGAGGAAAAACTCATTCCCTCGGAAACAGGATTTGCCGGAGTAATGCTGCGTTTTAAAAGCCAGCGTATGGGACAAACTCTCGAAATGCCGCTCGTGCTCGAAGGGGCCTCGCCGCTCGAGAAAGATTTTTTTGGCCTCGCTAAAATCCTTTTCCAATCAGACCTCCCCAAACCCACGGCCGCTTCGGTTCCTGAAACACAAATGGTTTTTGGGCTCTTTGCTCCTGTGGTTCAGGGAGGAGAAAAGCCCTCTGGTATCCAAGTTTTACTGAGCCCAGACGGCAACAAGGTGTCGATTGTATCGCCTGATTCCACGAGTGTGACGTATCGGCGCGGCGATCTCATGAAACAGCCGCTCCAATCCGCCGGAGGAACAATCACCATCGAAGACTACTGGCCTGATTTTGAAATGCGAGAGGGACGTCCGCAGACCAAATCCGATCAACCCAACAACCCGGCAATCCTTGTTCGTATCCAGTCTGAGGCAGTTGATTCCAAGCCCGTTCTGCTCATTGCGCCAAGCGAGGA
>JBEIMO010000226.1:0-2695 GCA_040378625.1 Verrucomicrobiia bacterium
AACCCCACACCGCCGGCGTCCACGCTATTCTGGGAAAAACCCGCGTCGGTTCGAGGACAAATACAAGGAACTCGATCCCGCGAAGCACGCAGAGACAATCGCCAAGGTGCTTGCTTCAGGAAAAACTCCAGCGGGATCGCACGTGCCCATCATGGTGAAGGAGATATTGGATGTGCTTGATCCCAAGCCCGGCGAGCGCGCGACAGACTGCACACTTGGTCACGGAGGCCACTCGCGCGCGATTCTCCAACGGATCGCGCCCGGCGGATGCTTGATGGGCCTGGATGCCGATCCCATCGAACTCCCAAAAACCGAGGCCATCTTGCGCGGCGAGGGATTCGGAGAGGATGTATTCATCGTGCGAAAGTCGAATTTTGCAGGGTTGCCCGCCGCGTTGACCGCTGCCAGATGGAGCGGCGCAGACGTCATCCTTGCGGATCTTGGTCTTTCCTCCATGCAGATCGACAATCCCTCGCGGGGCTTTTCCACAAAAGCGCCAGGGCCTCTGGATATGCGGATGAACCCGTCTCGCGGACTCTCTGCGGCACAATGGCTCGAACGCACCAGCAGCAATGATCTCGAAGAAACGCTGATGGAAAATTCAGACGAACCCTATGCGGCAATCCTTGCTCCGGCGCTTGCAGGCAGGTCTTTTCAACTCACCACGGAACTCGCCACAGTCATTCGCGAAACGTTGAAAAATCGTTCGGCGGAAGATCAGCAAAAATCTGTGCGCCGTGTTTTTCAGGCGATTCGAATAGCCGTAAACGAAGAGTTCACCGCGCTCGACACGCTTCTCCGCGCGCTGCCCTCTTGCCTTAATCCCGGAGGGCGCGTGGCGTTTCTGACATTTCACTCCGGCGAGGATCGTCGTGTTAAAAAAGCCTTCCAGTCTGCTTATCGCGAGGGCGTTTATTCTGCGATCGCTGAAGACATCACTCGCGCAACTCCGGAAGAATGCCGCTCAAATCCGCGTGCAACGTCAGCCAAATTACGTTGGGCACGGCGCTAATCGTGCAAAAATGGATTTTTCGACAGAATTAACAAAATTGAATCAAGGGTGAACGAAACAATCGGGAAAAAACACCGAAGTAAATTTTGAGGACTGTTGGGATTGTCTGAAAAATCATTCAGTTAATTTGGTTAATTATGTCAAAATCTATTCGGTCCCTGTTTTGCGCCCTCGCCTGCGAGCCCTAATCAACTCCTGTAAATCCTGATAATCTTGTCCTGAAAAATAAGAATCAGCCCGACCGCCCCTAAGTTCACTCCCTCCCCCAAGTTTGAGAACTCTATTCCCTGCGGTCGGGCTGCTCTTATTTTTTTAATTAAGCAACCAGCGTGCCAACTCTCTACGCGGCCTATTTTGAGGATTTGCAGGCTGAAAGGAGGTTGTTTTGGTCGAAATGGAACAATTGGAATGTTCGCAGTGTTTAAAAATCGTCACTCCCTGCAAGCTTGGCCGATGCGCAAGATGTCATAGAATCAATTCGACCTAATTTTTCATCATGGCCCATTCCGACGAGTCATCCGCCAGATCACGCATTCATGAGTTGCGCGCCCAGATTGAGCGCCACAACCAACTCTACTACGAACATGCCACGCCGGAGATTTCAGATCGCGAATTCGACGCCCTCCTCCGCGAGTTGGCGGATTTGGAAAAACAATTTCCCGACGAGGCCTCTGAAAAATCGCCCACCCAGCGCGTCGGCGGAAGGCCGTTGGAAGAATTCGCCCCGGCAAAACACATCGTTCCCATGCAGAGCTTGGATAATACGTATTCCCCGGAGGAGCTGAGGGATTTCATCCAGCGCATCCACAAGCTCGCGGAAGGCCGCTCCACACATTTCACGATTGAGCCGAAGGTGGATGGCGTTGCGATTTCTCTGCTCTTTGAAAATGGCCGTCTCGTCCGCGCAGCCACGCGGGGAGATGGTGTCACGGGGGATGACGTCACGCAAAACGTCCTGACGATTTCGAATATCCCTCACTCGCTCTCTGGCAATCCTCCGGCTCGCGTGGAAGTTCGTGGCGAGATTTACCTGCCCAAAGCCATCTTCGCGCAGCTGAATCTGGAGCGGGATGAGGAAGGACTCCCAGCCTTTGCGAACCCGCGCAATGCGGCTGCTGGTTCGATCAAGCAGCTCGATCCTGCCATCACCGCCCGCCGCGGACTCGCCGCCGTTTTTTATGGTGTTGGCGTCTGGGACGGGGAATTGCCACCAAGTGGTCGCGAGGCTTTTGCCGCCATGAAAAGCTGGGGCCTGCCGGTCTCGGAAAAAATCCTCGATGCCAGCGATGCGGATTCTGTCATTGCCGCAGTCGATGAAATGGGCCGCCTGCGTCATGGATTCGCCTACGAAACCGATGGTGCGGTGATCAAACTCGACAGCCTCGTCCTTCGCCGCGAATTCGGCTCCACCGCAAAAGCCCCGCGCTGGGCAATCGCTTATAAATACGAACCCGAGCGCGCCGAAACGAAACTGCTCGATATTACCGTTCAAGTCGGACGCACGGGAATTCTCACGCCTGTCGCGGAACTCGCTCCAGTGCTTGTTTCCGGCAGCACCGTGGCACGCGCCACGCTTCACAACGAAGAAGAAATCCAACGCAAAGACATTCGCATTGGAGACACCGTCATTATCGAAAAAGCCGGCGAGGTCATCCCTGCCGTGGTCGAAGTTAAAAAAGATCG
>JBEIMO010000227.1:0-2690 GCA_040378625.1 Verrucomicrobiia bacterium
TGGGCGACAAACTTTTTTCTCCCGAATTATGGCATCCCACGCGGGAGCGCTTTGCAGCTGGCATGGCGATTGGAGCCTTCTTTGCCTTGGTCCCGCTGCCTGTTCAAATGCTCGGCGCGGCATTCTTTGCTTACATAAGCCGCGTTAATATTCCCGCAGCGATCGCGGGAACATGGATCAGCAATCCGCTAACCTTTCCATTCTGCGTCTATGCTCAATATCGGATCGGTTGTTTATTGATTCAACGCGAGCCGATTCACTTTCAAAGCCACGATGCACTTTCCATGCTGGCCAAGGCTCCTGTTCCTTTTTTTGTAGGAGTCGTTCCTGCCGCATTACTTCTCGCGATTGTCACCTACCCTCTCACTCTTCTTTTATGGGACTGGACGATGACCGGCATTCAGCACGCCCGAAAAAAACGCGAGTCCATTCCAAAGGCCTGAGAAACCGCATGGAACGACCCCAGGATCACCGCTCCATCATATCGGCGCTGGCTCCTTCACGCCCGCGCAGACGCAGGAGAATCGGCAGACCGGGGAATTCCCATTTATCACGAATGCGAGCACAGAGGTAATTGACGTAACTTTCCAGCAGCAAACTCGGATCGTTGACAAAGAGCACAAACAATGGCGCGGGTATTCCGGATTCGGTTTTCTCATTCGCTTGGGTTGCGTAAAGAAGTTTGAAGCGGCGGTTGGATTTGATGGTTGGCGACTGACGTTCCATCGCCGCGCGAAGAACGCGGTTGAGCTCACCGGTTCCCGCCCGCCGGGTCGAATGCTGGCGAACCTTTTCCACCATGGTGAAAAGACGACGGACATTTTCACCGGTTAATGCCGAAAGAACCACGACTGGCGCGTAATCGAGGAAGAACAAATCCCGACGGATTCTCTCAACATGTTCTTTGAGAAGTTCCGTTTCATCTCCGCCCTGCGCTTGGATCAAATCCCATTTGTTTAGAGCAATGATGGCCGGTTTTTTTGCTTTCTGAATGAGACCTGCAATTTTTTTGTCCTGCGAGGTAACGCCGGAGGTCGCATCAATAACCAAAATGTTAAGGTCCACGCGACGGATGGTTTTTTCAGATCGCATCACGCTGAAAACTTCCACGGAAGTATTGTGCTTCGATCGATGCCGAATACCCGCCGTGTCACACATGATATAGCGCCTTCCCTCACGTTCGGTCTCGACGTCAATTGTATCGCGCGTCGTGCCTGGGATATCGCTCACCGTTGTTCTTTTGTCGTTGAGAATCGCGTTGACCATCGAGGATTTTCCAACGTTCGGACGTCCGACCAGCGCCAACTTCGGAATGCGTTCCATTTGCGCTTCCGCCTCTTCCTCTGCGGGAGGCAGCAACGATTCGATCAGATCAACCAATTCGCCAATTCCTCGACCATGAGCCGCGCTCACCGTGCAGGTATTTTTAAAACCCATACGGGAAAATTCAAAAGAACGTGCTTCGTGGTTTTCCGTATCCACTTTGTTCACGACCAGAATCACGGGACGCGCGCAACCTCGAACCTGAGAAGCCACTTCGGCATCAAGCGGGGTCACCCCATCGATGGAATCCGTAACGAACAAAATCACATCGGAGCACTCCATCGCGATGAATGCTCCCTCGCGCGTGCTCTCCGCAAAATCAGGATCGGGTTCAGAGCCGATACCGCCAGTGTCGACGATTTCAAACGGAGCTTTACCGAGTTTGCAAATCGATCCAATGCGGTCGCGCGTGACTCCGGCCTGATCGTGGACAATAGAAATCATGCGCCCGGCAAGGCGATTGAATAGGGCAGATTTTCCGACGTTCGGACGTCCGATGATGGCGACGTTTCGCATGGCTAATTAGTGTTTATTTTCGTGATGCCGGAGTTGGCAGATCCCCCGGAACAGGTAATCCACTCCGCTGAGGAGAGTGAACATACCAGCAATGTAAACCGATACCAGATAATGCGGCAACGGAAGCATGATCCATGCAATTGCAACCATCTGGGCCGCCGTGGACATTTTGCCTAACCAACTCGGACGCACTTCGAGTTTTTGGTCATGCATAAACAACAAACCACACCCTATTAAAATCAGGGCATCACGGCCAAGCACGACCACTGGAAACCAGAGGGGAAACGAGGGAATCCCATGGCCAAAACTCAGCGTGAGGATTGCCGTTAAAAGGAGACCCTTATCAGCAATCGGGTCGAGAATTGCACCCAGCCGAGTGCGTTGATTCCAGTGACGCGCCACATAGCCATCAATTCCATCCGTGAGTGATGCCAGAATAAACACCCCGATCGCCGCGAGTCGCAGCCATTCCTGCGGATCGCCGGTTTCCACACTTCTCCTAAAATAAACATAAAAAAGAACAAAAACCGGGATGAGTAAAATCCGAGCGATTGTGATCTGGTTGGCGATTGTCATTCAGAGATTTTAACCACTCTAAAAAACCACCAACCCACACGCTATGGGTTAAAGACAGGGGAACGGCGTAGTGGCGGATAAGTTTTCAAAAAACTCATTGAAGCCGGCAAGCATACCAACACGCTTCAAACTCGGAAAATCGAACCCATGAAAAAATTGCGCCCAAGTGGTGGTTACCGTGACACCGCGAGCTTTCAAACAACGACGATCATCTACGATGCCACGGTGTGGTTCTGCGAAAAGTTCCTGGATGCCCGCTCGCGCACTGTGGACCA
>JBEIMO010000228.1:0-2640 GCA_040378625.1 Verrucomicrobiia bacterium
CTCGCCGCCGAATGTAAGGAAATCAACCGTGCTTGGAACAAATGGATTCATACCGGCATGCCCTATGTCATTGCGAAAGCCGGCATGAGTCTCGACGGACGTATCGGATCCCCGCCCGACCGGCGCTGGATTACTTCCGAGGCATCGCGAAAAGATGCCATGAAGTTGCGCGCCGCCAGCGGAGCGGTTCTGGTAGGCGCTGAAACCGTTCGCACCGACAATCCCAGCCTGACTGTCCGAGGAATCAAAGTCACAGAACAACCTCTGCGCGCCGTGTGGTCACGGGAAGGGAAAATCGATCCCACGTCCCACCTGCTCACTGACGAGCACCACGAGCGAACAATTGTTTTTAAAAGAAAATCCCTGCGTGCCGTTTTAAAAAATCTCGGCCAACGCGGCGTCGAACAAGTCCTCATCGAAGGCGGCGGACGCACGCTGGGAGAAGCATTCGACCATCAACTCGTTGACCGCCTCGTTTTTTACATCGCACCAGTTCTCCTTGGCGGCGGAACGAATGCTGTGGCGGGAAGCGGAGTAAACAGCAATGAAACAGGCATTGGCTTGCGAAATCCCGTTTACACTCGCATTGGCGGCGACCTGCGCGTGGAAGCGGAAGTCGATTATTTGAAGACCCGCTTAAACTCGATCGAGGCCTGATCCTTGGTGCTGAACGGAACAGAGGAAGAGTAGAAGCCCTTCATGCGGGATTGGCTGACCTTCATAATCACGCTGTAATAAACCCACCCCTCGGATTTAAGAGTCAGATAAATATTCTCTCCCCGCACATGCCCATCGACGGAATAATCTCCAACGAATCCAGAAACATCACTGCCCTTCTGCACCAAGCGAACCGTTCCCCAATCAGAGTCCACAGGCTTCCAGGAACCCTCAATATTTTTACCGCGAGAGGGAGGATTTAAAGCCAACCAGGATTCCGCTGCCTGATTATTGCGCGCATATTTTTCTTCCAAGCTGCATCCCGAAAGAAACAGGGCGATCTCGCAAATAAGAACAGCCAGAAACGATTTCATTACCGGTTTATTTAGCCATTGCCCGCCATTTCAGCAGTGGGGTCTTCAGCTAATCTCAGAAAAATTAGACAGATTTGACCGAATTAACCCGAATCCAGCAGAATTAACCACAACCGAGCGAAGCGAGATGGAGCGCCAATGGCGGCCCTGCAGAGGTGCGTTGTCTTTGGAAGTCTTTCTTCGCACGCTTCAATTCTGTAATTCTGTCGAAAAAATCCGTTTTCTGTGAATTCTATCCATTCTGCCTGAAGAAATGATTCAGCGCGGTTGTCGCCTTCCACTGATGGCAATTCTCGATGGCGGCGGTGATGTAGATTTTTGCCTGACCCACAGCCTCCGATAGTGAGAGCCCAGCGGCCAGTCCCGTTGCGATGGCAGCGGAAAAAGTGCAACCCGTTCCATGGGCATCAATGTTCTTCCGAAATGGAGCCGTAAAAAATTCAAACCCTTTGCTCGTTGCTAAAATATCCGTCGCGATTTTTGCCCTAAGATGTCCGCCCTTTAGCAAAAACGCGCATCCATGTCGTTTGACCAACATGGCGCCGGCGGACTGGATTTCATCGAGATCCTGACATGGCATACCGGAAAGAATCCGCAATTCATCGAGATTCGGAGTCACCAGCGTAGCAAGTGGAAAAAGCAAATCGTTATAGGCGGCGATTGCTGTGCGCTTCAGCAAAGGATCGCCACTCGATGCCACCATCACGGGATCAACAACGAGCGGAGGCCTCTTCTTTAAGGCATGAAGTTCTGCCGCCACCGCGCGAATGATCGCCGTCGAATAGAGCATCCCTGTTTTGATTGCGCCCACCGGAAATGCTTCAAAACTCAGGCGGATTTGATCGGCAACGATGGACGGCCGCATCGCCTGAATCGCTGAGACTTTCCCTGGGACTTCCGCAACAACGCAAGTGATCGCCGTCTGCGCATAGCCTCCCAATGCAGAAATCGCCTTCAAATCAGCCTGCGCCCCCGCACCGCAGGAATTATCAGATCCAGCAATAGTCAAAACAACAGGCGGATTTTTTTTCATAACAATGTCGCCATCATACAGGGGGCAGGAATGAATGGCACTAACTTAGTCGGCCTTTTGGGGGTGATTTCTGGCGTTCTAAAAATTCCGACCCCAATCCCTCACAGCGTAAAACGCTTGCCCTAAAAACTCCCGAAACACCATTTCCGTTTTTTCAAAGGCCTTTGCCGTAGGGCATATGTCGATAACGCTCCACTTATTTGATTGAGCCTTAAAATCCACCGGATAAGGGCTCACCTTCAATCCTCTCGCCTCAAATAATCTCTGTGCCCGTGTCATGTGAAATGCCGACGTCACCAACAACAAGCGCTTTTCCTTGCCCAGCAATTTCTCTACCTCGATCGCTTCCTCCGCCGTATTAGAAGCTTTTCCCGTGGCCATCATATTCGCATCTGGAACCCCAAGCCGCGCAGCGTAGGACATTAACACCTCGCCATCCGTTCTGGTCTGCCGTGACCAAGGAATCCACCCGCCCGTAAAAATAAGCAAAGGCGCTTTGCCCGCCTGATAAAGATCAACCCCACCCCAAAATCGATCTCCGTCATTCCATTCACTGATCGCCTCAGGTCCAGGAGC
>JBEIMO010000229.1:0-2557 GCA_040378625.1 Verrucomicrobiia bacterium
CCCTTTCCGCGCAACTGAACGCTGAAAACTTACCCCGACCATGCCCCCTTTTTTCTCCGTGCCTTGTAGGCTTTGTGAGAGACCCTGATTGATTGCCAGCACGAGCATCGGGCGCCCCCTAGTCGCCATCCTGTTCATTTTCTTAATTCTGTCATCCTGTCTCAACCTTCAGCGCGGCGCGTCCGGAGGCCGGCGCCCTACCCTTTCCGCGCGGCAGCGAGTGCTGCAAAATTTTATTGCACTGCAAAAATGCGAGAGGAAAATAGGAATTCGTTTGAAGAAGACTACTAGCATTTCGATCGGGCAATTATCTCGGGCATTAAAGCTCTCCGCCTCCACGGTTTCCCGCGCGTTGAGGGATCATCCAGCAATTGCGAGTGATACCGTGGCCCGCGTCAAGAAGGCGGCGGAACTTCATGGTTACAAGCCCAAGGAGTCGGTAAACCGCTTTTTCAAGGCCTTGCGCGGCGAGGTGAGTGGCGTGGCCTTTCTTGTGGACAACGCGGTTCAGGAAAGACTCTCCGAGCGCGATCCCTTCTACTCCCGAATCCTCTGGTCCATGGAGCGCGCCCTGCAAAAAACCGGGACGCACATGATTCTCTCAAATGCCCGTTCCAACCTGACTTCCAGCGGTTCCCTCTACGCGATTGAGGAAGGCATGGCCCATGGCGTGATTATTGAATCCCGCGATACGGCGATGATCGCCAAACTGGCGCAGCACACTTCCGTGGTGGTGCTGAACTCGGATCCCCGGGGGCAAAATGTGGATTCCGTCATTCCAGATATCGAACGCGCGGCGAGGTCCCAGATGGATCGTCTGGCGGAGTTGGGGCACAGGCGCATCGCCAATTTTCGTCTGAAACCGCCATCCGGAACGCCTTTTGACCACTGGCAGGACCGGGCTTTCTGGCGCGAGTATGCGGACTACGCACAGGATATCGGCCTTGAGATTCCTCAGTCCTGGATGGAGCCGATCGTCTTCAAATCCGAAAATGAAATCGAAGCGGTCGGCGCTTTTTTGGATCGGATTCTGGCAGGCGATCGGGCCACGGCGATTCTGACCTACGATGTCTACGCGGGCGAATTGATCCGCCAACTTGCCAATCGCGGCCTGTCCGTGCCCGGCGATATCTCAATCATGGGATTTGATGACGACATCCACGGCCGCTTCTGCCCGATACCGCTTGCGACATTTCGTCAGGATTTCGATGCCATGGCGACTGAAGCGGTCAGGTTGGTGCGGGAACGGGCTCGAGACCGCTCGCGCGCGCCGCTCATGGTCAAGGTCGAGGGGAAAGTGATCATCCGCGACTCAGTGGGGGCGGCTAAGAAGTTTTAAGTTTTTAAGCATTAAGTTTTAAGAGGCGGAGCGGCGACTCGGAGTCAGCCGCTGAATCATTTGCGCGGCTGGGCCGCCATTCGATTCAAGCAGAGACGCCGCTTTGCGGCTGAAGTTTGGGACGCCAAGGGCCTGGCGGTCCCTACCAATTGGCACGATGCGCGCGGCCGCTGCAAAAATGATTTTGCTGTGCCTCCGTGGTTCATTTTATTAATTTTTGCCATTGCAATGCAACGATGCATATGGAAGCATATCCTGCGATGCGATGAACGCCCATCAGAGACCCTCCCGCATTTGCTCGGCTGAAAAATAAAAATTACTATGCCGCTTATTATGAACACTAATAAAAGACCGACTCTGTGCAATTTCAGAGGCACTGATCGAGTGGCACAAGAGAAAGTCGCTATGAGTCCATTTGCTGGAAAAATTTCCGGTTTTACCCTCGTTGAATTGCTGGTTGTAATTGCAATCATTGCCATTTTGGCGGCGATCATTTTGCCTGTTGGAAAGCGCATGATGGAATCGTCAAATGCCTCCAAATGCGCGTCAAACCTGCGACAACTCTACGTGGCAGCGAACAGGTGGACTGCCGATAATGATGGTTGGATGCTGCCGCAATCTCCGAGCGGTAGAAATGCAGATGGCGTCAGAATTAACTATGGATGGCCAACGGCTTTATTTCCCTACCTGACGCCCGGATTGGATGTTTGGCAAAGCTCTGATGTAGGCAAGCGACCAAATGGCGTGTTTGCCTGCCCATCATCCAAAAAGTTGAATGACGCAGTTAATAGCACCGGGTATGGGGACTACTCGAAAAACATAATAGTGAACAGAGCCATTCCTGCGACAAATGCTGCCTATCCGAGCTTCAAAATAGGCGGCATGGATAACATGTCGAAGATCATTTTTCTGGCCGATTCCCCTGGAACGCGGGACCTCAGCCCGTATCAATCCAATGGATATATTGTCAATCGCCATAACGGGAAGGCTAATGTGCTTTTTTACGATGGCCATGTGGAAGCCTTGAATTCATCGGACACCAACCAGATTCCTTTAGGCGAAAGCGCCGCGTGGTCTCCACCATGGCAGCCCTGATCTTTTTCTAAATCTTCGAAGAACATAACCTGCTCATCTCCTCAAACATGGCCTTCGGCTTATCGGCCACAAACCCTCTGGCCAAGTCGCCCGTTCCGCATCTCCTCGCACATCTTCCCAGCA
>JBEIMO010000230.1:0-2541 GCA_040378625.1 Verrucomicrobiia bacterium
ACACATTTCAAATCCGGCTGAATGCGAAGTGGAGCGATGGCCGACCGCTGGTGGCCCAGGATTTTGTAAAAAGCTGGCGCCACACTCTCTCTCCCTCGACCGGTTCGCAATACAACTATCAACTCTACCCTATTAAAAATGCCGAGGCGTTCTCAGAAGGCCGGATCACCGACTTTGCCCAGGTCGGCGTAAAGGCAGCGGATGATCGCACTCTTATTGTCGAACTCGAAAATCCGACCCCGTATTTTATCCAACTCTGCGCATTTCCAACGCTGCATCCCCTCCCGGTGGATGTTATCCAACGCCAGGGTGACGACTGGGTGAAGCCTGGAAAAATCGTGAGCAATGGGGCCTATGTGCTCGAAAGTTGGCGGATCAACGACAAAATCCGGTTGAAAAAAAATCCTCACTATTGGGATGCCGAGAATGTCGCGCTCGAGACAATCGACGTGCTGCCGATCTCCGATGCCAATGTGGCGTTTAATTTTTATGCCAGCGGACTCGCTGACCTCGTCATGGACAAAGGCCTCGCTCCTCCTGCGTTGTTGGATGATCTTAAAAAACGCCCCGATTTCCATGCTGCGCCTTTTCTCGGCATCTACTTTCTGCGCTACAACTGCCAGCGAGGCCCCTTCGCCGATGAACGGGTGCGCCGCGCCTTTTCTCTCGTGGTCGACAAGGATCGAATTGTCGAAAAAATAACCCGCGCTGGCGAACTGCCAGCGCAAGGATTCGTGCCACCCGGAATTCCTGGATTTACCGGAACCGAGGGCCTTTCCATGGACAAATCCAAAGCCGCTCAATTACTGAGCGAAGCTGGCTACCCGGATGGCAAAGGATTTCCGAATGTGAATTATCTCTACAGCAAAAGCGAATTGAACGAGGCCATTGCCGTGGAACTCCAAAGCATGTGGCGCGAGGGTTTGGGAGTTAACGTCAATCTCGTCCGGCAGGAATGGAAAGTGTATCTCAATTCGCTTTCGTTGCTGGATTACGACATCGCCAGATCCAGTTGGGTCGGCGATTACCCGGATCCCAACACATTTCTCGACATGTTTCTCACCGGCGGAGGCAACAACCGCACAGGATGGAGCAGTGCGGAATACGATGGCTTGATCGCCAAATCCTCCAGAGAACTTGATCCTGCCAAGCGATTCGAAATCTTGCGTCAGGCGGAAGATTTACTCGTTCAAAAATCCATCCCCGTCTGCCCGATTTACTATTACGTCGGCATCCAGCTTTATAACGCTGAAAAACTCGGCGGCATTCAGGCCAACGTCTTGGATGAACACCCGCTCAAAAAGATCTACCGCAAAAACGCAAAGTAGGCCTCTCTCTTCTTGAGCGGTTTCGGATTTATCGGGAAGCGATGACTTCTTCGCTGATCACAGGACCGGTGGCTTCAGGCTCCTTGGATGGAGCCGGAACGGGCTTGGCGGTTGGAACACTCGGGCTCACTTTCCAGAACTTGCCGAAGAAGTGAGTCGGATTTGCGAGAATTTCCTTCGCGCGTTCGCTGCCGGTGACCTCGAGATGCTTTTTGACAAGCGATTCCAATTCAGCGATGTCTCCAGTATCCGTGAGACGGGAGATCGAGACGAGTTGCGAATTGTAAAGCGACTCAAATTGATTCTCCAGATCGAGGATGTAAGCGACACCACCGGTCATTCCCGCTCCAAAGTTTTTGCCTGTGCGGCCAAGAATGACAACCGTTCCATTGGTCATGTATTCACAACCATGGTCACCCACGCCTTCAACGACAGCCGTTCCGCCGGAATTACGAACGCAGAAACGTTCACCCGCACGACCATTGGCAAAAAGTTTTCCACCGGTGGCACCATACATGACCGTGTTTCCAAGGATCATGGCGTCTTTGGCTTCAAATTTGGAATCCGGCAGTGGCTTGATGATGATTTCACCGCCGCTCATGGTTTTGCCAACATAGTCATTGGCTTCACCCGTGAGCACGAGACGCACACCTGGAGCGAGGAAAGCGCCGAGGCTTTGGCCAGCACTGCCTTTGAGTTGAAGTTCAACTGTGCCTTCTGCGATGCCTTCTTCGCCCCACTGATATCCGATTTCGCCGGACACCTGAGTTCCTACCGAACGGTTCGTATTGTGAACGTCATAGGACAGGGAAATCGGCTTTCCGTCGGTGATGGCATCCTTAGCATCCTGCAAAACGGTTTCGTCCAAAGTAGAATCCTCCGGTCCGTCATTGCGCTGACGCGTGGCGTGACGAATGGCGGAAGGATCGTCTTTGGCGACGTTGACGAGCAACGGCGAGAGATCGAGCGTGTTCGCTTTTGGATGGTCAGGAATTTCGCGCTGACGCAGGCATTCTACGCGGCCGACCATTTCATCAATCGAGCGGAATCCGAGACGGGCCATGATCTGGCGCACTTCCTCGGCAACACCATTGAAAAATGCGACGACGTTTTCCGGGCGACCTTTGAACTTGGCGCGGAGGCGGTCATCCAATGTGGCAACGCCGACCGGGCAGGTATTAAGGTGGCACTGACGGACATAAACGCAGCCCAT
>JBEIMO010000231.1:0-2513 GCA_040378625.1 Verrucomicrobiia bacterium
AGGAATAATAACGGAGACAGATGGCTTGATGAAATCGCTTGGAGCCTCCGGAGCCTTATGAAAACGGGCCAGAAAAAGAACCAACACGGTTCGCGCAACTACAAGCACCGTGCCGATCAAGAGGAAGGACTCGATGAGCTTCTGAAAAGCCCTTAAAATATCAAATCCAATCCCACTGGTGAGAAACTCAAACGATCTATTCTCAGGAGTCATGGGCGGCATAATTTTTTGAGTTTCCACACCGAGGAGATCAGCAACGGTCACAATTTTATCGCCTCGTTCTTGAAGGTAATCCAAAAGCCCGGGAAGTGCATCCACAGTCGCTTTGCGGTCCCCTCCTCCATCGTGCAGCAGAAGAATATTTCCGTCATTGCGGGATTCTTTGACCCGATCCAAAAGAGACGCCGCATCGTCAACCAGCCAGTCCCGAGGATCCACGTTTTCAAGAACAGTTATGTAGCCCATCGACTGCGCAATATTGATCGGCGCAAGTTCCTCAAACTTTGTTGGCCGAGAGTGGGCATTGTAAGGGGGACGGAACAACACCGTGGATAAGCCTGTAACCGACTCGATCAATCGTTGAGTGGCATTCAACTCGAGTTTGATAAGCTGCTCGGGAATTTCCGCAAGGTTCGGATGCGTGTAGGAATGGTTTCCAATTTCGTGCCCCTCGGAGACAATTCTTTTCAAAAGATCCGGATAGCGCTCCACTTCTTTTCCAACCACAAAGAAGGTAGCTTTAACCCCTCGGGCTTTAAGAATATCCAAAATCATCGGCGTCCAATCAGGATCCGGACCATCATCAAACGTCAGGGCGATTTCATTTTTTTCGCCCACCCCCAAACGAAACAATGTGGGGTAAGCAGGAAGCAACTCATAAACACAGGAAATTCGGCCCTCAGGCGTTTGAAAAAATTCACGACGACCATTGGCCACCGTGGGATCGAGGCTGACGACCTCGCCTTCGCCAATCGAGGTAATCGCCTGGCCACCGGGGATGATTGGATGGAAATTGCTCGCTGAAATGATCCCCGGTGTGTTGATCGTTTTCCAAATCACAGGGTCTTCAATACCCATCCGATTGAGAATCACTCCGCCAAACCCGTGATTCCTAACCGCGTTGCGTTGGTTCGCAAAGGATACGGCATCAAGGAACCAAACTTCATGAGCTTTGCCGTTATAGTAATAAGAAAAGTTCCCGTTGAAACTGGGGCCTTCATTTTTGACATCCGAGCAACCGGCATTTCCGGCACGGCTCATGGCGTCTGCAAAAGAAACCGGCTCGGCCGCCGCCTTTCCTTCGGTCCAATCCAAACCATGGCAAGCACTCGAAATGATCCATTGTTCCGGTTTGACTGGGGTTTGACTCAGAACTTGCAACCACCCTTCAAACCAATCCTGCGATGCAATCGGTCCAGGAGAATCCGTATCACCATGCTCGTCATGAACCAGCGCGATGAATCGAGCAATATGGGGAGACAATTTTTCGTAATCCCAAATATTGAAGGCTGCATCCATCGTTATGCAAAGCCAGGTTTCAAGACCTTGAGACTTGAGAGTGTGGGCAATTTCAATGAGGAGAGTGCCCAGCTCATCGTTATCTCCGCGATCCACCTCTTCCCAATTAATGACAACACCAGAAGCACCGGCATTTCTTAAAAGATCTGACAATTGGACAATGAATGCCTTGCGCTCTGCCGGCTTCGCCTGTGCTAAAAATTCGACCCCTTCGGAAATTCTTTTGCTGCCATCCAAATTGGTGAGCATTGGGAAAAGCTTACAGCCTGAAACTTTGGCGAGGCGCTCCAGTCCTGCATCTCCCTCTTCCTTGATGCCTTTCTCGATATCCGTAAAAAACAGCCACTCGGGACAAATGTGAGTGAGTTTTTTAGAATGAAGCTGCCACGACTGAAATGCGGCTTCGTCCCAGCCGGGTAAAAATGCGGCACAAATATCATTATCCACTGTTTTGGGCGGCCTGACTTTTCGAGGCAACGAGTTATTCGACAACATCGAGGACAATTTTTTACTATTGGCCGACTCGAAGAGAAGAGCGGCCCTTTCATTGGCGCGAATCTGTTGTTTAAGCTCATTAAGCGATGTCGGCGAATCGATTTTTGGCGTGACGAGCAACGACCGGAGAAAGAGAACCAGTGCCACCAGCGACAACAAAGCACCCGCAAATGCCAGGAACTTAAAACGCCCCCACCTGCCGCCTTTGGCATCGTGGAATATAAAACCATCAGTTCGCATCAATCGAAACAGCACGCAGGCAAAACCATGCTCAGACGTGACAATAAAATGAGGTTAAGCTCGGACATCGACGTTTCAAGCCTGAAAAAGAGGGCCTGAAAAAGGGAGCAAAGATGATGCCGAATATGATCGCTAGGCTCGCAACAGCACTCCTCATTTTGGCGGGGATCGGCAGTAAATGTGCGGACCTGAGACGGCCTTGATCCTGACGCTGGCGCCGTGCCCTGCAACTGCGGTCAAAATGATTGACTCCGGATCTG
>JBEIMO010000232.1:0-2488 GCA_040378625.1 Verrucomicrobiia bacterium
GATTTTCAGAACGGCCAGATCGCTCCGTTCATCTGCCCCCACAACCTCGGCTTTGAATCGGCGGCCGTCCTGGAGTTTTACCACAATATCGGTCGCTTCCGCGATGACGTGGTTATTCGTTAAAATGTATCCCTCCTCGCGAAAGATGAACCCTGAACCAATGCTCGGCGGTGTTTCTTGAATTTCGCCACTGTCAGGAACCACGCGGTAAGGCATGCCATTGGGAGCCCGAAAGAAAAATTCCAAGCCATTGGGAAGTCCCGAGAGCGATTTGCCTTTTGCGCTGCGTGACTCAATGACAACCACCGATGGCGCTGCCGTTGCGAAAACCGAGGAAAACGAGTCGTTCAGTTGTTTCAGCAATCCCTGTGGGGCAGGCGCCGGATTAGTAGAAGGCTCTGAGGCGATAGAGATCGCTGCCGATAGAAAAAGAAAAGGAATCAGCTTTTTCATGCGCGGCAACATACACACGCCGGCAACGACTGCAAGTGGGCGGGGAAATTTTTATTTCCCGCAACACAGGGCGTCCGCTTTGCGCGATAGCCTGTGCGAGAGAATGAAGAGACTCGGAACCCACAAACCCACGAAAATTCCAAACCGCTCGCCGTGGGCACGATCCTCCCTGGAGGAGGCGAACCAAACGGCAATCGAGGTAAAAATAGAGATAATTCCGGCAATGAGGCAAAGCTCCCCGAGAACCTTGAGATTGGAGTAATTGTAAAGGCGACAGGCTTTTTGCTGCAGATCAGCGACATTTTTTATATTTTCCATAGGTGGGAACCGTCACGCCGCATCCTTGCAGAGTCAAAGGATTTGGATTTAGGGTATTCACCCCATGAAAAAGGTCCTCATTTTTCTCGCCGCAGCAGCCGTGGCTGTCTTTCTCGGCGTTTTATTTTTCCTGCGCTCCAGCGACCCCATCAACGCCGCAGGCCTTGCCCCTGCCGATAGCGCCTTTTTCATCAATATCCCCAACGCCCCACTCACCATGCTGCGCTGGCGCGAAACCGCCTTGGCCAAAATCGGCAATGAACCAGAGGTAAAAGCGTTTCTCGAAAAACCCCTCAAAAACCTCCAATCCGCCCCTGGCAACGACCAAATCTTTAAAATCCTTACTGCCCTCAAACCGGGAAACATTTTTCTCTCCATCTCAAATATGACCCCCTCGAAGAAGGAAGCCCTCCTTGGTTTTCAATTCTGGGGGAAAAAGGCGGATTTCGAAAATGCTGTCGCCCACCTGCGCAAAGAATTTTTACAGGGAAACGATGTCGAGGAAACGAAAGAGCATCACCACCATATTGAAATTCTTGTGACCAAACACGGCGACGAATCCGTCTTCTCCGCCATGGTTGGGCGCTGGGGATTCCTCTCCGACGACCTTTCGCTTTTGAAGGATGCGATCGATCGTGCCATGGGAGGCACAGCAACGTCCCCTGATCTGGCCTCAGATCCGCGTTACAGCAAAGTCCTCTCCAACCTCCCTGAAGATGCCGATCTATTGCTTTTCATTCAACCGGAGCAAATCCGCGATACCCTGCAGAGCTTCGCCCAATCTGCACGCAATCAGGCCATCTCCATCCAACTCCAAGCGATTCAATCCAAGGAAGCCATCGGCGCCGCGCTAAAACTGGAAGGCAAATTGCAGCACGATACGATCTTTGTTTTACGCCCCGGCCAACCTATTTCTCCTCAAAAACTCACCCATGGAGCGATGGCGTTCACGAATCCCAATACTTCGATTTTTCTGGATGGCATCCTCAATTTCGGAACTCTCCCGACATTCTTCAACAACCTCGCGTCCATCTACCCCGCCCTCACCCCATCACTCCCGCTTCTGACCTCGACATTTTTTGATGCCTATGGACCGGAGTTCACCATTTTTCAGGAATGGCCGAAGGGACAAATGGCACTCGCTCCGGTGCTGGCGATCAGCATCCGCAACCCAGAACGGGCGAAAGAAATCTTTGCCACCACTGAGCAGTTCCTTCCTACAGCCAAAAGCGAAATGCGCCAAGGCGTTCAAACATTCACCATTCCACATAGCTATTCGCCGCTTGTTTTGGCTCAAACCGAGCAATTTCTTTTTCTCGGAACCGATGCGGAACTTGTGACGAAAAGTGCTTTGAAGGAATCCACGGAAAACACACTCGCGCAGTCCAAGTCCTTTCAATCCGCCTTGCCTGCCTATCGGGCAGCAAACGAAGCATTTTGCTACCTCGACACCCGCGCGGTCTTTGAGCGCCTCTACAATATGTTCACCCCGGTCATCCGCTTCAGCGCGGCCCTGATGCCCTCGATCAACCAATTGATCGATCCCTCAAAGCTTCCGCAAGCGGAGACGATATCACGCCACCTGCCGCCGATCGTGCTATCACAAAAACGCACGGAGGACGGAACCCTCATCGAATCGCATGGCCCCGTAAGCATGAGCCAATTTTTGCTGATGGCGACAGGGCTTTGGTTGGGAACTCAACCGGCAGCGGGCAAC
>JBEIMO010000233.1:0-2413 GCA_040378625.1 Verrucomicrobiia bacterium
GTCGAGACGACCGTGCTCCCCTCCTCCGCGCGGCAGCGCGCTTCGAAACTTGGGAGGGCCATCGTCCTCGCATGACCCATTTTTCAGCGTAAGCGTTGCGCCGAGCACCCCGTTGTTTTTTGAAAGGGTGGTATAAGTGTCGTAGGCGAATGCAACGACCCTTACAGCATCTACGCCGCCTTTTTCCTTTCTCAGTAAACTAGGGGTCAGTGTTCATTTTCTTTCATTCTCTAAATCAACCGCGCCTGAGTTACGAAGCGCGCTGCCGCGCGGAGGAGGGGAGCACGGTCGTCTCGACCGTGAAAAACACTCGCGCCGCAACCTCATCGATGAGCGAACCCTGCGGTGGGCTCTTCCCCCCCCGGATGTCCTTGAACCACGAATTTCACGAATGATCACAAATAATACGAATAAGGAGAGTTTCCGGCGAAGCAGATTCCCATTCGTAAAAAATCGAGCAATTCGTGGTTGAAAAATGTGTTTCGTGAGGACGATGGCATCTCCCAAGTTTCGAATAGCGCTGCCACGCGGGTTTTGTAGTGGCTGTCTATGACTGCCGAATCGGAGGACCCCGGCGCTCATAGAGACGCCGCTACAGCAATCGCGCGGCAGCGCGCCACTCCTCTCCCGAAAATGATTTTGCTGTCCATGATTTTGCCAAAAAGAGTCGAGAGACAAGAGACCAGTGTCGCGGGGGTGAAACCAACCCTCGGCGCTCATAGAGACGCCGCTACAGCAATCGCGCGGCAGCGCGAAAGAGGGGCGCACGGTCGTCTCGACCGTGAAAAACACTCGTGCCGCACCAGGCCGCACTGCGGTAAAAGATGTTTCGTTTGAGGGCGGGCTTGATGCCCGTCAATGCAAACTCTCGATTACCCTGGGAAAATGGCAGGGACTTTTTGGGAGCGGAAGCGGCGGTATATCGAAAAATCCGCGCGGTCTGTGGTGATGATTCGCGCCTTGGGATTCTGTTCCGAGAGGACAACGATCGATGCATCGCCGGCATCCATCGTGGGATACTTGAGCATTAGTTCCTGTGTGCGGGTGAGATTTTCGGGCCAAGGGCGCAAAAGTTGGATGGATCCTTTGCCGACCAAGCTGAGCAAAGCGTGAACGGGCTTGGTGTTACCTCCTAGATTCCAACAGGCTTCGCCAAGCACAACCTCGCTTGTGTGGATCGGGCCTTTGACTTTTTTAAGAACGGAGACACTCCACTCGTGCCATTGGTCGGTGGCATTGAGCCAACCGATCAACGGACCGGCATCAACGATTGTCCGGACTTCCATAGCCCTCGCGTGTGGAGAGGTTCGAGGGACCGCTGAACATCCCGCAATACGGTGCGGCCAAGGCGGCGAAGTCCACATCGCCATCAAGCTCCCGCGTCAACGCACGCCGGATTGTTTCGGAAAAATGCTCCTTCTTCAGAGCGGCGGATTTCCTGAGTTTCTCGTTCAGGGCATCAGGAATTTTTGCCGTGATGGTCTTCATGTCATACCGAATGTATTACGATGGATGCCCGGTTGTCAAAGGTGGATTATTTTTCGAAACTAATTCGCGATCGAACTCTAAGCCTGCGCCGCTACAGGCACCGCGCGGCAGCGCGAAAGAGGGGAGCACGGTCGTCTCGACCGTGAAAGACACTCGCGTGGCAACCTGATCGGTTAGCACCCCCGCGGTGGGCCTGCACGGCCGAGACGGCCATGCTCCCCTGGGAGGCCGCTTTGCGGCTGAAATTTGGGTCAAGCCGGAGGTCGACCATCCAAGGGTTTTGCGCGTTGCTGCGCGGTTCCCCTGCTGGATTTGAGTTTTTAAATTTGACCGCGTTCTCTCGCTGTTTCGATCGCAAGGAAAAAAGTATTTGCCAATTGCAGCATATCTGTAGTCTATTTCATACGTTTCACTCAGGTGTTCATCCGATCGATTCTGCGCCTTGCATTCCAGCTTCACCTTTCATGATTCTGTCATCCCACCTCCCAGTTGTTTTTTGCTCGTTGAACTCAACTGTATATCTGCTGTGAGGAAGTTTCGACAGAATTAACAAAATTAACAGAATAAATTAAATCTCAGCGTTTCAAGTGAAAATTCCTTATTTTATCATTTTAAAACTCTTCCCATCAATTTTTTAAATTCTGTAAATTCTGTCTTAAACCCCCAAATTTTTTAATCCACCCTCAAAAACACACTATGAAAAAAATACTCTCCACCATTGGATTTCTAACCCTCACCGCGTGCGCTCTCCAGGCGACGGATCGAGTGGACGGCAGGTTTTACACCGATATCCGGCCGGAGCGGCTTGTGACGCCGTGCGAGCCGTTCGCCGCCGACTATGTGCGTCCGCCGAAGATTCTCTTTCTGGTGCCGGGACGCACCGGGGGGCGTGAAGTGGCAGAGCTCAAGCAGCGGTTCAATTTCA
>JBEIMO010000234.1:0-2409 GCA_040378625.1 Verrucomicrobiia bacterium
AGGTCGTCGATGGATATCATGATTTTTTAGGAAACCACGGGATGAACACGCTGGTTCGTTTTTGGTAATCCCGGTAAGCCTCGCCGCGAGTGGCGATCGATTGGGCCTCGGACGGCGGAATGCCGGTCACGCAGGTCAGAAAATAGAGCATCAGGAGCGGACTCACAACCCCCACCCAACCCCAAGTCGAGCCTAATGCAAAAACAAAATACGAGATCCATACAACCCACTCGAAAAAATAATTCGGATGCCGCGAGTATTTCCACAACCCAAATTCACAGACGCGGCCTTTGGAGGCAGGATGGGCCTTGAACAGCGCCAATTGCATGTCAGCGATCGATTCGCCTCCAATGGCAAGCAGCCAGAGCATCAGCCCCGCTGTTTCAAACAATCCGATTCCGGGAGATGGATTGGAACATGCCAGTGCCACCGGAATGCTCAACACGCCAACCAGAACGGCCTGCAATTGGAAAAACCCGAAAAACATCAGCCACGTGCAATTCGGATATTGCGTTCGTAGCGCCGCGTAGCGCGGATCCTCCGTTGGATGATGCGCCATGACGCGCTTATAAAGATACCTCCCCAGTCTCACGCTCCAGGCACAAGCCATCGCAGCGATCAGGCTTTTTCGAATCACGGCACCGCCACCGAAAATCCCATAAAAAAGCGCCACAGGCGTGAAAGCGAATGCCCACCAGATATCAACAATCCCCGCATTGTTCATGCGACGGGCAAAATACCAAACCACCCCCATCATCACCATGGCGAGGGCTGTTCCAGATATGACCAGCGGGAAAATATTCACAGAATTATAACTATCGGCGCATTACTTGATAACAATTGTTCCATCCAGCTTGCGTGAAGCCTGCTCGAACGTCACCAACTTGTTCCCAGCCTGTCGGGATTCCGCATGGATTAACAAATCTACAAAACCCGGCTTGCCGGTTGCCAGCCCATGCATAGCCAATACAGACTTCGCTGCGGGGCTGATCTCTATTGTTGGATTTTTAACTAAGAGCTTGAGCGAATCTAAAGCGTCGTTTTTTGAAAAGTGGTAGTGAAATTGCAGAGCAAAATAGCTCTCCGCCAAAACCAAATTATCCAGATAAAGGCGATCCCCTTGGCTCGCTGCTTTGTCGAGAAACCCCGCTGCCAGCTTAAAAAGCGATGTTGGCTCCCCTGTGAGAAGTCGAATCACAAATGAAGTATCGAGCGAATACATCATAAAAAAATCAGCGCCCCAACCCGCTCCAACCTTTAGCAATAGATTCGCTTATGTCGCTCATATCATGGGACAAATTTTTATTTGCGTATTTTGCAGATATGGCCAACCACGGGCATTTCAACGTTTCCTCTTGAAATTGATCGCTATGCGCTTGCTCCAAATCCTGAGGGGATAACCATTTTTCAAACAGCTCAATCGCCACCGACCTCACAGGACGTCCCTCCAATGCGCTCCGAGATTTTACACGGCGGTAAAGATCATCAGGCAGGTCAAGGGTTGCTTTCATGTAATACAGCTTCCTGTATTACTGGTTTCGTGTCAAACGGCTTTCGGGCGGAATATGCCTACCTCGGCAGATTATAGATCGCCGAAGGCACGCCGAGATTGTCGGGTCGGGAATAAACCATTTGGGCGACCGTGATGTGGCGGGTGCCAAAGGCGGCTTCGCAATAGCACAGGTAGTAACGCCATTTTCGGATAAACTCGTCGTCAAACCCAAGCGCGCGGACTTCTGGCAGGCGGGCTTCGAAGGTTTCGCGCCAGCGGCGCAATGTGAGCGCGTAGTGCGGAGCCATGTCTTCGTATTCGAACAAATTCAAATCTCCGCAGGCTGCGAGCGCCTCGCCGATGCGCGCGTTGCACATGAGCAGCGAGCCGGGGAAAATGTGTTTCTGAATAAAATCAACTCCATCGCGCAGGATTGGGAATTGTCGGTCCGGGCAGAGGATGGCCTGAAGTCCAACTAATCCGTGCGGGCGAAGAAGGGAATCGATTTTTGCGAAATAGCCGTCCACATATCGATCACCCACGGCCTCGAGCATTTCGATGGATGCGATTTTATCAAACTGCCCGCGCAGGTCGCGGTAATCGCAGAGAAGCAACTGGATTTTATCCGAGAGTCCCGCCTCGCAGATTCGGCGCGAGGCTTCGTCATATTGTTGTTGCGAGATCGTTACGGTCGTGACTTTACAGCCAAAATTCCGGGCGGCGTGCATGCTGAATCCGCCCCAACCGCTGCCGATTTCCAGCACGCTGTCGGCGGCAGCAAGGTGCAAGCGGCGGCAGAGTTTGTCGTATTTGCGGATCTGCGCGGTCTCAAGGCTTTCATCGGCTTTTTCAAAATACGCACTCGAATACGTCATCGACGAATCCAGCCAGAGTTTGAAGAAGTCGTTACTGAGATC
>JBEIMO010000235.1:0-2400 GCA_040378625.1 Verrucomicrobiia bacterium
TCCTCGCGGAGAGCCTCTTGGGTTTTGATGGAATGAACTTCGTTTTTAGCCTTGGAGCAAACGAACGAGGTTCTGCTGACTGGTGTTCGCTTGTGCGAGCATCGCCGTTCCTGCCTGTTGCAGAATCTGGAAGCGGGCGAGTTGACTGCTTTCTGCAGCAACGTCGACGTCCATGATGCGGCTGTTTGCTGCTTCAAGGTTCACGGCGTTGATATTCAAGAGGTCTTGAGCAAAATTGATACGACTCATTTCCGCGCCGTTTTGGGCACGCATATCAGCGGCTTGCTGGAGCGCTTCTTGTGAAATGAATGCGTATTCGTCAGAATTTGCGTAATTTAATGCTGCATGATCGAATTGCGATTGGGCATCTGAAAAGTTGGTGGATACGCCTGCTGAAACTGAATAAGCAGTTAAGCTTGTAGTATTCGCGGAGGCTTGGGATCCAGAATTCACAGTAACTGATATAGTGAACGTGCTTAAGCTTCCTGTAGCAGGACTAACCGCCGCAGTTCCAGCAGTCGCTCCAGTTAAAGTTAAAGTGACTGGAGAACCAATGCCGCCTGGAATTTGATAAGCTGTAATTGTCGATCCTTCGGTTCCAAGATCTGGAGTTAGAGGAGCAGCATATTTAATCCCGTTTATTTCATATGTTTGAAATCCATTAATCATCATGTCCATCAGTGGATCTTCTGCCAACGCAGCTTGGGTCACTGAGGTATTCTGAGATCCATCTTCCGAAGTCGGAACTGTGAATTTAGCGCCTGTTGAAGAGGCATCGCTAAAGAGAGAAACACCATTGAACTTTTCAGTAGCCAAGCTGGCCAGTTGAAGCTTTAGATTTGAAAACTCTTTATCGTAGTTTTCGATATCTCCCGCATTTTTAGATACATCACGAGAGAGGGCTGAGAGTTCCGACATGCGGCTGAGGACTTTATCAGCTACTGTAAAAGCTCCATCTTGAGTATCCAAGAAGGAAACCATGTTTCTGAGGTTGATTGCAGTAGCTTCCGTGCGTTTTTGGGCTGCTGCCATTTTCATTGAACCGCGAGACCGCCTGCGTCGTCGCTGGAGTTTACAATGCGTCGGCCACTCGAAAGCCTTGCTAGGCTTTTCTGAAGGGCTTCATTAGCTTTTCCGAGGTTAAGACCCGCACCGCTTGCGGCGGGGTTGACGTTGATTGATATCATAATGATTTATATGTTGTGACCCAATCCATGGGTCGTTTCACTGCGGAAGGTTCACAGCAGCAACTGTGCCAAGTCGTTTTTTTACGATTTTCTCCTAGTGAAGGGGCATTTTTTGCCGACAACCGCAGTGGCGCAGTGGAAAACTGGAAGGAATTTCCGTGTCCATGGAGGTTTTTACCTTCCAATGGATTTTTGACAGAATTGGCCGAATTACCAAAATTTCAGCAACTCACTGCAAAATTGAGACGCGGATATTGCGCCTCTTTCATTCTGTAAATTCGGTAAATTCTGTCGAATCCCTCTTACGAGATAACAACGTCTTGAGGACCGGCTGTGATTTCGCCTATACGAATACCTCGGGTCAGGCGAAGGGCTTCTTCGGCTTGCTTGGCGGAAACAATCAATACCATGCCGATGCCCATATTAAACACTTGATCCATCTCCTCCGTGGGAATGTCGCCGAGTTTTTGGATGAGTTGGAAAATGGCAGGCACTTTCCAGGATCCGCGCTTGATACTGGCACGGCAGCCAGATGGAAGAACACGCGGAAGATTGTCGAGGAGTCCGCCGCCGGTGATGTGGGCAGCCCCGTGGAGCATTCCCTCGGGCAGGGAGGCCATGAGTGGTTGGTAATTCGGGTGAACGCGCAGAAGTTCCTTGCCGAGAGGTTGAGTCATCCCAGAAGCAGGCTTGTCCAGCGAGAGTTTGGCTTTTTCAATAAGCACCTTGCGGGCGAGAGAGTAGCCGTTCGTGTGCAGTCCGTTTCCTTTAAGGCCGATGAGAACATCTCCTTTGCGAACTTTCGAGCCATCGAGCATTTTGGGGCGATCCACAACGCCAACGATCGTTCCAGCGACATCGTATTCGCCTTTTTGATACATACCCGGCATTTGGGCGGTTTCGCCACCAATGAGAGCACAGCCTCCTTCTTTGCAGGCTTTCGCAAACCCTTTGAGGATTTGTTTAAAAACTGGAGGATCGAGTTTTTCGCCACCGATGTAGTCGAGGAAGAAAAGCGGACGGGCGCCGATGACGGCGATGTCGTTGATGCAATGGTTCACGAGATCCTGACCGATCGTATCGTGCCGGTTCGTCGCGAAGGCGATTTTGAGTTTTGTTCCAACACCATCCACGCTCGAGACGAGAACCGGTTGCTTCATTCCTTTGAAGTTCGGTTGAAAAAGGCCGCCAAAACCTCCTATTTTACCGAGCA
>JBEIMO010000236.1:0-2337 GCA_040378625.1 Verrucomicrobiia bacterium
AGGGCCATGCAGACCAATTAAATAATGTAGAGATTTCTCCCTTCGGCCTGCACTGGCCAGATTTAGACGAGGATTTGTCCTTTGAGGGCCTCTTGCGCGGAGATTTTGGGCAACATTAAAAGCAGGTCTCTCGCCGCCAGTTGCTGAAAAGCTGAAAAGCCCTCGACTCTTTCTGGCAAAACCATTTTTTGAAAATCTAACCACGGATTTTTCGGATTGGCTCGGATTGCTCCCAGCAAGCTGGGATTGGCAGAAAAAAAGCAAAAATCTGGCAAGCTTGCTTGCAGAGTTTCTGTTTTTGTCCTGCCCCATTCGCGCCGCGAATGCCCCGTGCCATTAATTTTCCTCCGTGTTCTCTGTGTCCTCGGTGGTTAATAAAGTTCTTGTAGGTAACATTATAAAATTTTTTACTCGTTACTCAGCACTCGCCACGAGCTTCTCCGGTGTTCCCAGAGCGGGAGTCGCTCTTTCCAGAGGTTTCGTTGCTCCTCCCAGAGGTTTCGTTGCTCCTTCCAGAGGTTTCGTTGCTCCTTCCAGAGGTTTCGACGCTCCATCCGGAGGTTGAAAGGGGCTTTCCAGAGCCTGAGGTCGCTTTCTACGCTGCGGAAGCGACCCGTATCAATGACTTCACTTAAAGCCATTCCTTGGGGTTCGACTCGAAAAATTCTTTTAGAGGCATACCGCCTTCGCCGATCAGCATGGCAGAGCGCGGCGCGAATTCCTTTCGGAAGGCCGCCAAGCCACTTCGCGCATGGCGAGGCGCACCGCTTTTGACTTCCAACGCCACAATACTCGTTCCTCGCTGAAGCACGAAATCCACTTCCATGCCGCCCTCCCTCCAGTAGGTGATTTCGACATCGGAGCCTGCGGTGGAATTCAGGAGGTGCGCGCCTACGGCCGATTCCACAAGGCGTCCCCAGCGTGCCCCATCGGTTCGGGTTTGTTCGAAGTCGGCGACATGCGTGGCGCTCATCAGCGCAGTATTGAGCACTTGGAGTTTCGGACTCGATCCCCGTTGCCGAATTTTTGCGCCGCTAAACTTCTGAAGCCCAGCCACCATGCCGGCACCTTTCAGCAAATCGAGGTAATGCGCCAGCGTCACCGTGTTGCCCGCATCGAGAAGTTGGCCGAGCATTTTCTGATATGAGAGAAGCTGCCCGGAGTAGTCGCAGGCGAGCTGGAACACGCGCCGAAGCAATGCCGGTTTGTCCACTCGCGTCATCAGCAGAATGTCGCGGGAGATGCTCGTTTCGATGAGCGATTCATTCACATAGCGCCGCCACCGTTCCAGTTCTGTGATCAACTCCGCCGCGCCCGGATAGCCTCCGTAAAAGATAAATGTGTCCAAATCCCAGCCAAAAGCTTCTCGCATCTCGGCAAAGGACCAGTGTGGTGCGGCAATCTGTTCAAAACGGCCCGCAAGGCTCTCCGTAAGGCCCGACCGAATCAGCAACGGCGACGATCCAAGCAGAAGCACCTGCAATTCGCGTCCCGCCATAGTGTCAGCGTCCCACAAACTTTTCACAGCCTCCGACCAAGCAGGGATTTTTTGAATTTCATCGAGAACGAGAAGCGCCGGGCCGGCTTTTGCTTTGTAGCGAACCAAATCCCATTGCTGGAAAACCCAATCCCTTTCCTTGATTGCGGGATCATCTGCCGACGCGTAGTGCGAGGGATGAGGATAAGATTCCAAAACCTGTCGCGCCAGTGTCGTTTTTCCAACCTGTCGTGGGCCAGCCAAAATTTGTATAAACCTCCTCTTTTCAGAAAGTCGCTGAGACAGGATTGAGTATAAAACATCACGCTTCATAAAATATCTCACTACATTGAGTAAAATTACTCAATATGTCAATTTGTTTACAGATAAAATCGATCAGTTCCCAAATAACATTTCCCTTGATCAAATCCGAAAAAGAACCAATGTAGTTACATGATTGCCACCCTTCGTGAATCCAAGACCCGATTGAGCGAGTTGGTCAACCTTGCCAATTCCGGCGAGGAGATTTTGATCACGGTTCATGGTCAACCCAAAGCCCGCATTCTTTCTGTATCGGAGCCCCGATCCGATAGCGCAGATTGGTTGCGCGAGTTGAGTGCGCTCCGCTTGAGTTTGAGTCAAGCCTCCACAGCTCAACAACCAAGCGCGCTCGATGAGGTGCGGGAGGATCGTTGGTGAAAGCCGCTTACTGGGATACCTCCTGCGTGCTGGCACTCTACGCGCCGGAGGAAATATCATCCCAAGCTGCCGAGTTGGCGTCTTTAGAAAAGGGGCAAATCCATTCCAGCGCCATTCTTGAATTTGAAATGACTTTTGCCGTCCACGCGAAGGAAGCCAGG
>JBEIMO010000237.1:0-2333 GCA_040378625.1 Verrucomicrobiia bacterium
GGTTGCGGAATGGTGGGTGACGAGGAACGCGTCGATGCCCTGCAATCGATTTTGAGCGAGCCGTCGAAATGGAATAATGGCGCGGTCAAAATTCAACGTTGGATTTGCGCCCGTCGTATTGCCGCCGGATTGAATGGCGCCCAAGCGTTAGCCATTTGGAATCTAGCCAAGAAGGAATGGCGCGATGGTTCGGTTCCATCGGCTGAAATTGCTCTTCTGGCGGGTTCCCTCGAGTCTCTTCCAACGGATATCCGGCGGAATGTAGCCTTTGAGATAAGCGAGGCGATTTTAAAAAATCCTAAAAATACCGCCCTTTGGAAATCACTGGGCCGGCTCCTTTCTCGCATCCTTTTTCACTCCGGCGCCGAACAAGTTCTCCCTCCAAATATCGTTGGGGACATCTGGGAAAAACTGAAAGACCTCGAGATCGAGGAATCCATCCGACCAGAGGCTTCTGCGGCTTGGCTGCGCGCAGCACGCCTCACAGGACTCCGGCCACTGGACGTTCCCAAGGGCATACGAAACCAAATCAACGCCGAACTTCGGCGCTGGCAAATCACTGATGTGCGCCGTCGCGTTTTGGAGGAAGTCGTCCCCATCGTCACTTCAGATCAAACCGGCCTGCTTGGAGAATCTCCGCCCCCGGGACTTAGTCTGGATTGATTTGCCTAAAAAATCCGGTCAGTTTCGTCAGGTCATGGACCTGCACGACCTCACCAAACAACTCAAGAGCGGCATCAGCCTATCGATCGATGATATCCGCATCGCGTGCGATCAACTTCTCGACGCCAGTCACTCGATTGAACTTCGTGCGGACTTCCTTCAGGCCCTTCGCCAGAAAGGTGAAACCCCCGAGGAAGTTGCTGGATTCGTCGAGGTGCTCTTGGGACATGCCGTGCCGCTGCCCTTCAGCGGCGCTGGCTGCCTGGATGTGTGCGGCACCGGGGGTGATCGAACGGGTTTTTTCAATATCTCAACCACTGTCATGTTTGTCTCCGCTGGCGCAGGTGCGCGTGTCGTGAAGCATGGAAACCGTGGGGTCAGCTCCAAGTCCGGAGGAGCTGATGTCCTTGAAGCCCTCGGAGTCAAAATAGAGCTTTCCCCGGATGAAGCTGCTCAAGCTCTGGATGCTGCTGGCTGTTGTTTTCTCTTTGCCGCCGCTTTTCATCCCGCTTTTCGTAGCGTCGTTGCCGTCCGGCAGGAACTCGCGCGACGGGGCAGCACCAGTGTTTTCAACATGATTGGACCGCTTATGAACCCTGCGCGTCCTTCCTTCCAACTCGCTGGCGTTTTCGATGCCGCCCTCTTGCCGACATATGCCAAAGTTTTTCAAAAACTCGGCCGTCAATGCGCTTGGGCTGTTCATGGAACCGGACCCAATGACTTCCGCGTCGATGAGGTTTCACCCTTTGGAAGAACGCTCGTTCAAGGCTGGAGCCACGGGAAACCGATCGAAACTAAAATCAACCCCGTCGAACTCGGAATCAGCAATATCCAAGCCCCCGAGCTTGTTGGCGGCGATGCCGCCGAGAATGCAAAAATCATTTTGGACATCCTCGAAAAACGCGAGACTGGCGCGCGGCGTTCTGTTGTTCAACTCAATGCCGCCGCCGCCCTTGTTGTCGCAGGTCGCGCGACAAACATGAGGGAAGGTTGGGAACTCGCTGGCGCGTCAATCGACGAGGGGAAGGCTCTTCATGCCCTCCAACAACTCCAGCGAATCACTCAGGGTTGCGGCGTCGCTTGAGGAGCAGCCTCCGAGGTCAACTGAGCCAGCTTCTTTTCAAAAACCATATTAGGATCCTCGCCGAGCGACTTGGCTTTTTCGTAATTCTGGCGAGCCAGTTCCACCTGTGGCGGATTGCTGTTAATATACATGATCGCCAAGTTGAAGTAGGCGGTTGCGTAATTCGGATCCAACTGGATGCTGCGTTTCAAGTAATCCTCCGCCTCGGCGTTCTTTCCTGTCTTACCAAGCGCCACAGCCATGTAATTGTGGGCAACGGCGTTCTTCGGATCGATTTCAAGAATCTGGTTCAATGTGGCAACCGCCTTGTCGAAATTTTTCTGTTTCGAGTAAACGATAGAAAGATTCGTTAAAGCGAAGAGATCTCGCGGTTTCTTCTCGAGAACCTTTTCCAAGCCCAACTGAGAATCCCGCAATTTCCCCGTTTGGATTTTTGCCACTGCAAGGTTGGCAATCACGAAAAGGTTATCCGGAGCGACTTGCAGGGCCTGACGATAAATGATGACCGAATCGAAGTAGCGTTCGTCTTTGTAAAGTTTGGCAGCCAATGTCGCCAACTCACGAGCCTTGGGCGAAAGCGAATTCA
>JBEIMO010000238.1:0-2285 GCA_040378625.1 Verrucomicrobiia bacterium
CGAGATGCCAAAGAAGTATTGGAAAAACCTCCCCGAGGCATCGATCATTGCGGACTTGATCGCCGAAAGCAGCGGGCGCGTTGAAAAAATGCTGCGCACCGAACCGCGCCCAGCCAAGCCCGCACCGAAGAACGCTTACCTGGACTCGCTGCGGGAAATGAACGCCTTGGAACCCTCGACAGAAGCCCCTCACCAAAAGCCATGAAAGGTGTAAAAAAACAGCATCTTCCCGAGAAAATCTGCATGGCCTGTGGTCGCTCTTTTACTTGGCGCAAGAAATGGCAACGCGTGTGGAATGATGTGAAATTTTGCAGCGACCGATGCCGTATGAATAAAAGAAAGGCGCCCATAGCCTGATGTAAAAAAATCTCTTATCGATTTCTTCATCCATGCCATTTTTTGAACGCTATTTTGGGATCGATTACTCGGGAGCTCAAACTCCCATAAACAGCCTCCCCGGCCTGAGAATTTACTCAGCGAGCCACACCCAATCTCCCACTGAGATTCACCCGCCGCCAAGCCCGCGCAAGTATTGGACACGCCAAGGTCTTGCCGAATGGCTTGCCGGGGAGCTTCAGTCCGGACCCCCTACGCTTGTCGGAATCGACCACGCCTTTTCCTTTCCCTTGGATTACTTTGAATGCCACCAAATCCCATGCGACTGGGACACATTTCTGGATGATTTTTATGATCACTGGCCAACGGATGGAAAAAACATGTATGTCGATTTCATCCGCGATGGATTTTATGGCAAGGGTCGCGATCGATCCGGGAATGCCCGCTGGCGCCGAATTGCCGAGAAACGCTGCGGCGCCAAATCGGTTTTTCATTTTGACGTGCAGGGCAGCGTGGCCAAGTCCACCCATGCGGGATTACCGTGGTTGCGTTTCCTGCGTCGGCGACTCGGAACACAGCTTCACTTCTGGCCGTTTGATGGATGGATGCCGCCGCAAGGCCGCTCTGCCAGTGCGGAAGTATATCCCGCCTTGTGGAGTGCCAATTTTCCAAATGAAGGAAGAAACTCTCACCAACACGATGCCTTCAGCGTCACGCGCTGGTTACAGGAACGCGATCATGCCGACCTTTTAGAACCTTATTTTGAACCGCTCCTGAGTCCCGCTGAACGAACCATCGCTCAAACCGAAGGTTGGATTCTCGGACTTCGTTAGAGCGGCTGGCCTCCTTCAGGAAGAATCCCGAGGTAGGCGTCATAAACAAAAACGCGCTATCTGCACTTTGCGACTACGGCGTGATAAAATGGCGGAGCAAACGGCGCGTCCTGACCGAACTAATTAACCCTTATCACTCACACTCAAAAGTTTAAAAAATACAAACCATTTTCCTGAAATGAATTATCTGGGCTCTTTTGCCCCAGCAATAAGTTCGGCTAGTCTTTCAGCGATACGGTCAACACCCAAAACAATGAGAAGACCATCCTCTTGTTCAGACTCCGTTGCAACCAACGCCTCGCCTAGAGAGTTTTCTCCAGCAACCACATTTGGAATTGGCTTTAAACGCGAAATATTGATTTCGGGAATGCCGCCCAACCCATCGACAACAATACCGAAATAGTCGTTTTCATTTTTCCTCAAAATTACCACTATTTGGCCCGCATCCGCTTGGGTTTCCTCGTTACCTGCTAAGACATCAATGTCGTAGACTGGAACTGGCGATCCCTCGTATACCATGTAACCGACAAACTCTTTGCCTGAACCAGGGGCGGCGGCCATGTTGCCCATATCCACAGCTTCCACCACCTGAGATGTCCGAAGTCCAAACCATCGATTCCCAACGCGGAATGTGGCAATTTCAAGGGTTTCGCCCTCGACAGAATGATCCGAGCGTATGGCCAGCGGCGCAAGCGTCTGGTTTGATTTTTCATTCTGAGCCTCACACAAACGCATGAAAACCAGAGCCAACACCTTATTGCGGTAACTGTCGTGCTCGCCCTTGTATTCGCGATAGCCTGCTGACATGCGGGCCCCCATCGCGAAATAATGACCGCCCAACCGAACGACATGCGAGGTCGCCTCACCCATATTTTTCGGCAGGCAAGTCAGAGCGATCCCCAGCGAGTCCCCCGGCTTGTAGCGTTCATCAGAGCAAGCGATCACTTGGCCCAGCTCGTCAATGAACACGCCAAAGCATCCGTCACGGATTTTTCCCGATGTGTCGCGAGGCAATGAATCCCGCAACATGGCTGCGAACTGCGGCTCTGAATCAAAAACAATGCCGACACCTCCTACGGAACCCTTTCCTTTCAAGGAAAAAATGGCCGCGCCATA
>JBEIMO010000239.1:0-2263 GCA_040378625.1 Verrucomicrobiia bacterium
ACCAATGACCAAAAAATCAGCCCCGGCACGGATGGCGTCGCCAGGAGTCATAACCCGCTTCTGATCGCCCATAGCGCTTCCAGCAGGACGAACGCCCGGGGTAACAATTATTAGGCGATTTCCAAATTTTTCACGCAGGGGAGCAATTTCCTGAGGGCTCGCCACGATGCCGCTCCGATTGCAATCAAGGCCCATTCCTGCGAGATGCATGACTTGTTCCTTGGGAGTCAAATGAACGCTGACCGCGTTAAGCGAGGCCTCATCCATGCTGGTCAGAACAGAAACTCCAAGAACGAGCGTTTTGGAGCCTGTAGCGGCAGCGACTGATGCCGTGACCATCTCCGGTCCGCCACACAAGTGGATTGTTGTCATATCAACACCCAATTTCACTGCGGAGTGGACGGCTTCCTTGGCGGTATTGGGGATATCGTGAAATTTTAAATCCAAAAAAATCCGGGCCCCGAGTTGTTGCATTTCTTGAATGATGGAGGGGCCTTCGGCGGTGAAAAGTTGAAGGCCGATTTTGAACAGGCAACCTTGACCAGCGAGCGGTTTCACAAGCTCTCGAGCAGCGGCAGCATTCGGAGCATCTACGGCGATGATGATTTTTTCTTTGGCGGTGGACGGCATTGGCAGATAATTCGTGACCGCATGACAATTGACGCGCCAGCCAAAGTCAACCTCACGCTCCGCATCCTTCACAAAAGACCGGACGGCTTCCATGAGATCGAGACACTCATGGCTCCGATTTCATTGGCCGATCAAATCGATATCGAAATCGGCGATGGCGAGGAACTGAATTTAACATGCAGCGATCCATCCATCCCCACAGATTCATCAAATCTCGTCAGTCGTGCCGTTTCGGCATTCAGCCAAAATACGGGCCGCCAATTCTCTGCCCGCATCCATCTCCAAAAAAACATCCCCCACGGCGCCGGTCTTGGCGGAGGGAGTAGTGATGCGGCGTCTGTGTTGAAAGCTCTGGATGCACTTCTTCAGACCCGTCTGTCGATTGGTGAGCTTGAATCGATCGCCTCAACACTTGGTTCCGATATTCCATTTTTTATTCGTTCCCAACCGGCCATCTGTCGTGGGCGAGGGGAGATGGTGGAACCGTTTTACGATTTGAGTGATGCCGATCTCCTTCTCATCAAACCGCCTTTCCCCATCCCAACGCCGTGGGCCTATCAGGCATTCGCTAAAGCACAAAAATGCTCCGAAACTTTCGAGCAGTTCCATGGTTCCATTAGTCTGATGAATGATCTGGAGGCTCCTGTTTTTGAAAAGTATCTCGTTCTTCCTGTGCTGAAATCCTGGCTCCTGGAGCAGTCCAGCGTTTCTGCGGCGATGATGTCGGGGTCGGGTTCCACCATTTTTGCGATTTTGAAAACTGGAGCCGCTTGCCTTGAAGAGCACCTTAAATCGCAATTCGGGGATTCTTTTCAAACCTTCCGTTGCCGTCTTTTGGCCAAAACGGATCGAGACTGATGCCGGATCAAGACCCCCAGATAGCTGACCCTGATGACGTGACTCTTATGCAACGCGTGGGGACTGGTGACGAGGCGGCCTTTGAAATGTTGGTGGAGCGTCATCAACTCCGCGTTATCGGCACGATCACCAAAATGCTGGGCGATGTCACAACGGCAGAGGATTTAGCCCAGCAGGTTTTCGTGAGGGTCTGGCAAAGTGCTGCCCGCTACCAACCGACAGCAAAGTTCACCACCTGGCTTTTTACCATCACGCGGAATCTGGTTTTTAACGAATCCCGACGCCTTCAACGTGCGGGCTTTGTGCCAATGGAACACGAGGATGGCACGCCTCGGGAATTTCATGATTTCTCGGCGCGTGATGCTTCGGAATTTTTCAAGGAAAAGGAACTGCAGGCGGCGATCGATCAAGCCATCGCCTCGCTTCCCGACCCTCAGAAAGTGGCGATCATTCTCCGTCGGTATGAAGAAATGCCGTATGAGGAGATTGCCGTTATTTTAAAAACCAGTGTTTCGGCAGTGAAAAGCCTTCTCTTTCGAGCCCGCGAGGATCTTAAAATCAAGCTTAAGCCTTTTTTGTCGGAAGATTGACGTGGGGTAGGGTTTTGCCCCAGTCGGAATAGTAATCAAATGTTGGCCTTATCGCGATTGGCTCTCTACAATTCGAGACGCATGAAATTTCGTCAGTTTCACGGAACGAATTTTAAAAAGGGTTTTGTAACCCGATTTCTTCGTGGAAATTTATTCCAATGTCTCTTTGAAGTTGGACGTTGCAT
>JBEIMO010000240.1:0-2078 GCA_040378625.1 Verrucomicrobiia bacterium
CGCCGATAAGAAAACCGAGGAGGAACGAATGGAAATCTTCGGCACAGGGACATCCGATTTCCTCGTTTTAATGCGTGTCTACGAATGGGCCAAGCGCCACGAATATCGAATGAATGAATGCCGAAGCCTCGGCATCCACGCCGATTCGGCCCGCCAAGTCGGCAAACTTTTTGAGCAATTTCTGGATATCGCCCACTCCGAAGCCCTCCTGATCGAAGATACGCCGCCATCCGATGAGGCGATTGCGCGTTGCATTCTCGCGGGTTTTGCCGATCAAGTCGCCTGCCGTCGTAGCGCAGGAACACTGGTCTGCGATATTGTTCACGGACGACGCGGACTGCTTGCCCGAAACAGCGTTGCCACGGAAAGCTCACTCATTGTCGCTGCGGAAATTGCCGAAATAGAAGGGCGCGATGGTGATGCCCGGGTTCTCCTTAATTTGGCCACTGAAATTCAGGAATCTTGGCTGCGCGATCTTTTCCCTGAGGATTTACACGAATCAGCCGACCACCATTACGACCGCAGTCAGAACAGAGTTGTTGTTCGACGGGCAAAAATGTTTCGCGATTTGGTCATGGAAAATCGCGACCGCGATGCCGAACCGGGTCCAGCAGCCGCATCCTGTCTTGCTGAGCAGATTTTAGCAGGAACCCTCCGTCTTAACGGATGGGATGATTCCACCGAACAATGGATTCACCGTGTTAACTTTCTCGCCCGACTTTGCCCGGAACAAGGTATCCCTCCGCTTGGCGATGAGGAGCGCCATCACATCATTCTCAACGTTTGCGAAAATGCCGTTTGCTACCGCGACATCAAAGACACGCCAGTCCTTCATCATGCCCGCTCCCTGCTGACGCACGCCCAGCAACAATTTGTGGATAAACATGCTCCCGAGCGATTCGAATTACCAGGCGGACGACGCGCCAAGATCACCTACTCCGAAAATGCCGATCCCTTCCTCGCGGCGCGCATTCAGGACCTCTATGGAGTGACAGATGACATTAAAATCGCCATGGGTCGCCATGCCCTCACCCTGCACATTTTGGCGCCCAATCAGCGTCCAGTCCAAGTGACCCGTAGCCTCAAATCATTTTGGACAGAAACCTACCCAGGATTAAAAAACCAACTTCAACGCCAATACCCGAAACACGAGTGGCGATGAGAGTTCCGAATAGATCTGGCGGCCGTCGCCGATCTTTTTACAGAAACGCTTTCTGAGCAGCGTCTATTTGACCGTATTCCGCGAGGTGGAATTCCGCAATGGCTTGGAGGTTTTCCAATGATTCTACCTTCTGCAACTTCTCACGCAAACGGGCCCCACCGGGAAGTCCGCGTGTATAGGCCATCAGGCGCGCACGCATCGAACGCATCGCCAATTCCTCACGTCCATTCCACCAGATGATTTCCTCCTCGCAGTGTTGAATAATGAAGGCCCACTTATCCTGCAATGAGACGGATTGGATCTCGCCGCCATTCGGGGCAGAATGAATTTCCCGAAAAATCCACGGATGGTTCATGGCGGCACGACCAATCATCAATCCCGCCACACCACTCTCCCGCCACCGCGCCAAAGCAATGGCAGCCGAATCGATATCTCCATTTCCAATGACGGGAATTTTAACGCATTGGACAACGTCGCTAATGACATTCCAATCCGCGTTGCCCGTGTAGCCCTGTTCTTTCGTGCGACCATGCACAGCGAGGCGAGTGATCCCCTCCCCCTCGAGAATCCGAGCAGTTTCACAGGCATTCACCGACTTGGCATCCCAACCGATTCGGATTTTTGCCGTCACTGGCAATGCCCCGGCTGAGGCCACAACAGAACGAGCCACGCGGGTGAGCAATGGGCAGTCTTTCAGCAACGCTGAACCCCCATTGCGCGCTACCACTTTGTTCACGGGGCAGCCAAAATTCAGATCGATAAAATCGGGGGAAACCCAATCAATGACAGACTTCACGGCATCGGCCAGACGTTCCGGATCTGCTCCAAAAAGCTGGATTCCCAAGGGACGTTCTTCAGGCAAAAACTCGAGATAACGACTGGTGCGGTCATTTCGATGGAGGATTCCCTCCGCCGA
>JBEIMO010000241.1:0-2062 GCA_040378625.1 Verrucomicrobiia bacterium
CTCTTGCAGAAATGCTGAAATAGGGGAGTCGCGGGGGATGCTTCTGCAAGCCCTTCAATATCAGTGTATTATATTGCCTCGTGGTGTAACGGTAGCACTGCAGATTCTGGATCTGTTTGTCATGGTTCGAATCCATGCGAGGCAGCCACTCCCAAAAAAATTCCTCAATCCGCACTTCGAAATCTGCAATCAATCAGTGCGTCTTCGCCTTTTTTTGAAAGCCTGAAATTCGGTGAATTCTCTATAAAAATTGATTTTAAATTCAAAAACCTTGAACGCGCGGCGGGGGGAGATATTTTTTGCAGTCCGCTTTGAAACCGCTCACGACTCCATCGCACAAACCAACGCACGAATGTGGCGTTTTCGCCGCCTATAATCACCCGGATGCTGCCATGCTTTCATACTATGGCCTCTTTGCTCTTCAGCACCGGGGACAGGAGAGTGCGGGCATTGTTTCTTCCGAGCCGGGTGAAAGGGCTTTTCGTTCGCACAAAGGCATGGGGCTTGTCTCTCAGGTCTTCCAGCCTCAGCACCTCGAACAGCTGAAAGGAACTTCTGCCATCGGTCACGTTCGCTATTCTACGACCGGTTCCAGCAATCTTAAAAACGCCCAGCCATTCGTGGTGGATACTTCGCGCGGGCAACTCGCCATCGCTCACAATGGCAATCTGGTCAATGCTGCCGCACTCCGTTCGGAACTCGAAGAACGTGGATCGATTTTCCAAACAACCGTCGATAGCGAAATCGTGTTGCACTTGCTGGCCCAGCCAACTGAAAAAGGCGGCGGCCTCGCTTCGTTGCGTCGCCTGCAGGGTGCGTTTTCAGTGGTTCTCATGGGCGAAAACGAGATCATCGGATTTCGTGATCCGCATGGATTTCGTCCACTGTGCCTCGGCAAGCTCGATGGAACCTACGTTCTCGCTTCGGAGAGCTGTGCGTTTGATTTGATTCACGCCGAGTTTATTCGTGATGTCGAACCGGGCGAAGTTTTGATCATTGATGAAAATGGACTTCGCAGCGAGTGGCCGTTCAAAAAAGAACGCAGTGCATTTTGCATTTTTGAATACGTTTACTTTGCGCGCCCAGACAGCAACCTGACTGGCACAAACGTCAGCATGGCCCGCGTGGAGATGGGACGCGAACTCGCACGGCGTCACCCGGTGGAGGCTGATCTTGTTATTCCTGTGCCCGACTCTGGCATCTTTGCGGCGCTGGGATTTTCTGAAGAACTCGGGATTCCTTACTATCCGGCCTTCGTTCGAAACCACTACATCGGCCGCACATTTATTCAGCCGACTCAAATGATCCGCGATTTCAACGTGCGGGTGAAACTCAACCTCATCCGCTCTGCGGTAGAGGGGAAACGCGTCGTTGTGGTTGATGATTCGATTGTTCGCGGAACGACCGCCCGCTCGCGCGTGGTGAACTTGCGCGAGAACGGCGCCAAGGAAGTCCACATGCGGATCAGTTGCCCACCGCACAAAAACGCCTGCTACTACGGCATTGATTTTCCCGATCCCGAAAAACTCCTCGCAAACCAATGCACGATGGAGGAAATCTGCAAATATCTCGGGGCTGACTCTCTGGGCTACCTTGACGTCGAGGGTATGGTTCGTTCCACGGGTCGCAAAGCCAACGAATTCTGTATGGCCTGCTTCAATGGCGACTACCCAGTTCCATTCGACGCCAAATTTGACAAACTCATCATGGAAAAGCGTCGCTCCAAGGCCCGCCTTCTCGAATCTCAAACTTCTCGCCTGCTTTGAAAACACCACGCAAACAAAAAGCCTATGCCGCCGCCGGAGTCGATGTTGACCTCGGTAACCAAGTTAAAAAAGGAATCCACGCTCTCGTGAGCGGCACGCACGGACCTGAGGTGCTCGGTAAAATCGGCGGCTTTGGCGGCCTTTTCCAACCGAACTTCAAAGGAATGAAGCAACCAGTTCTCGTCTCGAGCGTGGATGGTGTTGGAACAAAACTCAAAATCGCCTTTGCGACGAACCGGCACGATACGATTGGTCAGGATCTCGTGAACCATTGCATCAACGACATCGCCGTCATC
>JBEIMO010000242.1:0-1950 GCA_040378625.1 Verrucomicrobiia bacterium
CCCAGCCTTAAAACTGGCGAGGCGATTTTCCAAACGGGGCTTCCGGAGGTCGTCGCCCTCACTTTCCCTCCTTCGCGGCTTCGCGCCTTCGCGCCTTCGCGGGAGATTCATTTTCGCATGCTTTAAAATTTCTCATCTCGATAATTTCCCCGTTCGATGGGAATCGGCATTTCGAGTCCCGGTTGTTCATTCAGAACAGAAGCGAGATGCAGGGCACTTCTCCTGCGACGCGGTCTCGCAGGCGACTTGGGCCACGATTTGTGGCGGCATCGAAGAGTGATATCAACCACTCCGCTGCACTTATGTGAGCGAAATGGTGCTGATGGAAATGCTTGACGGCAATGAAACTAGGGTGACAAAATTGTCACCCGTGCAACGAAAACGTCACACAAACATCTGGGGAAAAGGCGCAGAGTGTCTAAGGTCGTGCTTTAAAAGCGAGAAGAAATCAGTCCAGTTTTTGTTCGATGGCTTCAAAGCCTTCGAGTTCGCCGTTCCCTTTAAGTAAAGGGGTGATCTGGATGCTCACTCGGTAGGGTGATTTATCTTTATGGTAATTAACCATTTCCAAGGAGCAGGGAACGCATTCGCGAATCGCTTCGCGAATTACCAAAATACTCTCTGGCGTCGTGTCGCGGCCTTGCAGTAACGATCCCGGCTTGAGTCCCTGAATTTCCTCGAAACGAAATCCGCAAAGCGCGGAAAAAGCGGGATTGATTGCCGTTACTCGGCCCAAATTATCGGTTCTCACCCTCGCTGGTTCCGCGTCAATACGGGCGAGTGTGTTTTGTAAAATTCGATCTTCCATGGATTCACTCTTGGAAAGAAAGGCATCGGTCAGGTCGGCAATCATAGGATATTTCATGATCAGATACGGAGTGACTGGCCAGAGGGTTGCAGGAAATTATTTTTTCTTGGAATAGAATTTTAAAATACCGTCCACCAGTCCTGGAATGTCGTGCACGGAAGCTTCCAGATCCACGTTCATTTTGAGTTCGCGCATGGTTTTGGAAGTAACGGGGCCGATGCTCGCAAAATGAGTTCCCTCATGAAATGGCAGATTGAGCGCGTGGAAATTTTCCGCCGTTGAGGAACTGGTAAATGTCACCAGGTCGGCGCCTTCTTTGCGGTAGCGCTCCAATCCGCCGCTCACATCCTCCGTCTCTGGAACCGTGCAGTAGGCGATCGCTTCATCCAAAATCGCTCCGAGTTTGGTGAGTTCTTTAGGCAGAACATCACGGGCGCCTTCTGCGCGAGCGAGAAGGATTTTAACATTTTCCAGGCTCGTTTCTTTTTGGAGAGCTTTGACGATCTCTTCCGCGACGTATTTTTCGGGTTGGACGTCCACCTCGAAGCGGTAACTGCGCACGCGTTCCGCCGTGGCTGGCCCGATTGCCGCGATGCGGGCGGCCCCGAGGCTGCGGGCGTCTTTGTAGAGTTCGTAAAACGCATTGAAAAATGCATCAACCCCATTCGGACTGGTGAAGATGATCCATTCGTAGCCATGGCTGTAGGCCACGGTTTCGTAGAATTCGCGTTTGTTCGGTGCGGCTTCGATGCGGATCGTAGGCATTTCAAAGGCATCCGCGCCGAGTTCGCGCAGGCGTTGGACAAGTTCGCCGGCTTGCTGGCGCGTGCGGGTAACGGCGATTCGTTTTCCAAAAAGCGGACGGGACTCATACCAATTCAAGGTATCTCGCAATCCAACCACATCGCCAAAGACCGCAGTGGCCGGAGCTTTGAAATCAGCGGCTTCCGCTTTGGCGGCAATGTCCGAGACGGTTCCAATCAGCGTTTCCTGACGTCCGGTCGTTGCCCAGCGAACCAGCGCCACGGGAGTCGATGGCGCCATTCCTGCCTCGATCATTCCAGAGGCAATGATGCTTAACCGCTCGACGCCCATGAGCATCACCTTTGTTCCAGGGGCAGTGGCAATGGCTTTGTAGTTCA
>JBEIMO010000243.1:0-1930 GCA_040378625.1 Verrucomicrobiia bacterium
ATGGGCAATCTGGAAACTCCTCGATGCAGAGCAAAATACCGGCATCACCCTCACGGAGAGCCTTGCCATGTTCCCGGCCAGCAGCGTGAGCGGGCTCTATTTTGGACATCCTGAGTCAAAATACTTCGCCGTTGGAAAAATCGAGCGCGACCAGGTTGAAAGCTACGCTCAGCGGAAAGGCATGTCGGTTGAGGAAGCCCAGAAGTGGCTCCAGCCCTATTTAAACTACGACCCTGACAGCCAGCTCACACGGCCTTGCCAGCCCGGCGCGAGCATTTAATTTAATCAACCAATCCTTCCTCAATGAAAACACTCGTCATCGGCCACAAAAATCCGGACATGGACTCGATCTGCTCCGCCATTGGATATGCGGAGTTCAAGCGAGCTACAGGAATGGAAAATGTTTTTGCGGCACGCTGCGGTAACACAAACCAACGGATTGATTTCGCGCTTCAGAAATTCGGATTGGAGGCGCCCCAGTTTGTTGCTGACGTGTATCCTCGCGTCGAAGATGTGATGGAGCGCAACGTCGTTAGCATCCATAAAGATGCACCTGTATATCAGGCGATGGCGCGCTTCGGCGAAGACAAATTCCGCGCCTTGCCGGTGGTTGACGACAACCGCTTCTGCGTTGGAATTTTGTCAGCTTTCAAACTCGGCAAATATCTTTTCCCGCCGATTGATCAACTTTCCTCGGCCCGCGTCGTGGAAGCCTCAGTGTCTCACATCCGTGATGCTGTGCGTGGAATCATCCTCACCGGCCGCGATGACCACGAGATTCGGCCACGCACATTTGTCGGGGCCGCGTTGTTGACCGAATCCTACAAAAAACGACTCGAGCAACTCGATATCCCTTCAACCGTTCTCATTGTCGGCGATCGCTGGAACATCCATGAAATGTCGATCAAAGCTGGCGTGCCAGTGATCGTCATTACGAACAACTTTACGCCTCCGGATAAAATTCTCGCGATGGCCCAAGAGCATGGAACGACTCTGCTCTCATCATCCCACGACACAGCCACAACCGTTCTGCTGGCCCGAGCCGCTGTGACTGCGGGCCAGATGTTGAAACCCGAGTTTACGAGGCTTTCCCCGGAACTGACATTGCGCCAAGCGCGCGTGGACATCGGAATGATTTCGCAATTTGCGTTTCCGGTCATCGGAGCGAGCCAACGCCTTCAGGGCATTTTTTCAAAAAGCGACCTCCTGAAGCCAGTGCCAAGACGATTGATTTTGGTCGACCACAACGAACTCACGCAGGCCGTGAGCGGCGCAGAGGAAGTTCCTATCATTGAAATTCTTGATCACCACCGCATTGGCGTTGCTCCAACTCAACAACCGATACTTTTCATGAATCGTCCGGTCGGATCGACCAGCACGATCGTCGCGGATTGTTTCCGTCAATCGAACATCCCAGTTCCAAAAGCCGTCGCCGGCATGCTCATGTGCGGCCTTATTTCCGATACCCTCAATCTCACCTCGCCCACAACGACGGATGTCGATCGCCAGGTTATGGAAAGCTTGTCCCAGATCTGTGGCATTACGCCCGCTGATTTGGCCTCGGAGATTTTTTCTGTTGGATCTCCTCTCCTTACCCTTTCGAGCAAAAACGTCATCACAGCGGATTGCAAAGAATACGAAGAACGCGGCCAAGTCTTCAGCGTTTCCCAGATTGAGGAAATCAGCTTCTCTCACGTCGAGCAGCAGAAGACGACACTTATCGAGGAACTTGAAAAATACCGAGCCTCTCACGGATACCTTTTCTCGACATTGCTCATCACCGACGTGAACACCCAAAATTCCGTTCTCCTCGTGCGCGGCACCGAGAGCTTCACTCGGCTCATCGACTTTCCCGAAGAAGGTCAGCATGCCTGGCGATTGGATGGCATTGTCTCACGCAAGAAGCAACTTTTGCCCTACCTCACCGAAC
>JBEIMO010000244.1:0-1929 GCA_040378625.1 Verrucomicrobiia bacterium
AGGCTGCGGTCGGGATAGCCGATCGTGGTATGGCGATAATCCGGCGAGAGATCGATGACAAGAAATGGCGCTTTGAACGGCCATAAAAACTGAACCGCCCACTGAGCGTTGGTCTTGGTATTCACCACAGTGGCTGTGGCCCTCATTTCCTGACGGGGAGCTTCGAGAGATTTCTTATGGAAGGCGTAACGGATATCGATTTTGCCATCGGGCCGGAGTTTGTAGATATCCATCGTGCCCAAGTTGTTTTTTTCCACAAACCAAGGAATGGTTCCGATGACATGCCAGTCTCCCATGAACCGGTTCAGGTCAACATAATCCACGGTGCGGAGGGGAGGTTGTTTTGGCATGGAACTGCAGCCTCCGAGGGCGATGGCGGCAATGGCGAGAAGTGTCTTCATTGGCTTTTAAAAATGCTCAGCCTTCAGATTTTGGCAATAGGCAACTCTGCCCATCGCGTGGTGAATCCTCTTGATCGCTTTTCCTGCCTCATTGACCAATTCGGCTTCACTCCCATGGACCCATAGCGAATGGCATTCGCCCCCAGTTTGCGGTTGAGTTGATCAATCACGCTGTCGAGTTGTTTGTGGCGTTCGATGAGGCTGACATCTTCGAAGAAATCCGGCTGACGATCGGCTTCCGCGACGAGTTCCGAAACAAAGATGCCTGTCTTTTTGTATTGGTGGTTGGGTCGGTAAATCTGACGTAGTAACCGTAAGGCGCACGCGATCAATTCTGGAGTGTGGTTTGTTGCTGATGCCAATTCCGCCTGCGCTCCGGCACTGTATTGGGGCTGTTTTTCCGAGAAGGGATTGGTGGTAACAAAAACATGGACCTGCGTGGCGAGAAGTTTGCCCTGACGCAGCTTTTCACCGACCCGCGCGGTGTAGGTGGAGAGAGCCTCTTCGAGTTCCTCGAGGGATTGGACCGGCCTGCCAAAAGATTTCGCAGAGGCAATGCCTTTCTTGGATGCGGGAATCTCCTCCAGAGCGAGACAGGACACGCCATTCAGTTCGCGGACTATTCTTTCGCCAACGACTCCGAGCGTTTTTCTCACCCATCTTGTGTCCGCATATTTGAAATCAAGAGCGGTTCGGATTCCTCCCACGGCAAGTCTGGCTGCAAGTCTCCTGCCGATGCCCCAGATGTCTTCGCAGGGAATTCGGCTGAGCGTTTCATCAATATTCCTCACGATTCCGAGATCCAGAACACCGCCGAGTTCGGGAGTCTTTTTTGCAATGCGATTGGCGATTTTTGCCAACGTCTTGGTCGGGCCGATGCCTATGGATACAGGGATTCCGGTCCACTGACGGACCCTCGCCCGAAGTTCTGCTGCGAATTTCGTATCCTGCCAGTCCTCGAGTTGTAGAAACGCTTCATCGATGGAATACACCTCCATGGCCGCCACATTGGGCCGCAGGGTTTCCATAACGCGGGAAGACATATCGCCATAGAGCGCGTAGTTGGAACTCAGAACCTGAACGCTATTTTTTTGAAAAAGAGCTTTGTGCTTATAAGCGGGAGCTCCCATTGGGATTCCAAGTTGCTTCGCCTCCTCGCTGCGGGCGATTACGCATCCGTCGTTGTTGCTTAAAATGACAATCGGCTTTCCGACGAGGCGTGGATTAAAGACCCGCTCGCACGAAGCGTAGAAATTATTGCAGTCAACCAGCGCAAACCTAGTGTTCATCGCGGTTGGTGAATGACAAAGGTTACCGCTCCCCAGATGACGAGTTCCTGATTTTCCGTGATCTCGATTGCTGGGTAGGCTTGATTTTCGGCCTCCAGGAAAACCTTCCCCAGCTTCCTTGTGAGTCGCTTCACGGTAAAATCACCATCGAGCATCGCCACCACGATCTGGCGGTCCTTTGGCTCCACAGAACGATCCACAACAAGAATGTCACCGCTGCAAATGCCCGCGTCCTGCAT
>JBEIMO010000245.1:0-1921 GCA_040378625.1 Verrucomicrobiia bacterium
AAAAGCCCCGAGACCGTAGTCATTCGACGCATCACTCCCTCCCTCGATAACGCGCGATTTGCCGTTAAACGCGCGGTGGGTGAGGAAATTCACGTGGAAGCGGACGTTTTTAAGGACGGTCACGATGAGGTCGCTGTTCTTTTGAAATGGCGAAAATCCGGCGACAAAACATGGCGCGAAACTCCAATGAAGCCGCTGGCCAATGATCGTTGGTCGGGCGTTCTGGCTGTAACCTCACCGGGTGCGTGGGAGTTTACCGTTGAGGCTTGGGGTGACATGTTTTTTTCATGGCAGCATGAATTGGAAAAGAAGTTTGCCGCGGGTTTGCGCGATCTTCAGAGCGAGATTCTCGAAGGGGCGGCATTTATTGAATCTGCATCCAAGCGCGCCGGCAAAACAACTGATGGCGACGCTCTCAAAAAAATGGCACTCGCCATGCGGGCGGCGAATGCCGAGCAAGCTCATGAGCTCGCGCATGACGCCGACCTGTGTGGATTGATGCGGGTTCACGCGGACCGTTCCCTTTCAACGACCGCTGAACCGTTTCACCCCGTTTGGGTCGATCGCGAACGTGCCACATTTGCGGCATGGTATGAGTTTTTTCCTCGCTCGGCCGAGGGCAAGCCAGACTCGGGATCGACATTCCGCGACTGCTTGCCTCGCATTGATGATGCCAAGGCGATGGGATTTGACGTTATCTATTTTCCGCCAATTCACCCGATTGGCACCAGCAACCGCAAGGGACGAAACAACTCGCTCAAATGCGAACCCGGCGAGCCCGGTGTGCCTTATGCCATCGGCAACAACAAGCAGGGCGTCAATGGCGGTGGACATAAGGATGTCGCGCCTGAGCTCGGCACATTGGAGGACTTTGACTGGCTGGTCGGGGAACTCAAAAAGCGGGACATGGAAATCGCGCTCGATTTTGCGATCAACTGCTCGCCCGACCATCCCTATGTCAAAGCCCATCCCGAGTGGTTTTTCAAGCGGCCCGATGGTTCGATCAAGTATGCCGAAAACCCTCCGAAGAAATACGAGGACGTTTATCCTTTAAATTTCCATAACGAAAACTGGCGCGAGCTCTGGGAGGAGTTGCGCGATGTTATTTTGTTCTGGTGCGAGCACGGTGTCGGCATTTTCCGCGTGGACAACCCGCACACAAAACCCGTTGCTTTTTGGGAGTGGGTGATAGCTGAAGTGAAGGCCAAGTTTCCCGGAACCGTCTTTTTGAGCGAGGCGTTCACAAAGCCAAACATGATGCAGGAGCTCGCGAAGGTGGGATATACGCAGAGTTACACCTACTTCACTTGGCGGAATACCAAACACGAATTGGCGGAGTATTTCACGGAACTCACGCAAGGGCCGATGAAGGAATTTTTCCGCGCCAACTTCTTTCCCAATACCCCTGATATTCTGCCCGAATTTTTACAAAAGGGCGGGCGTCCTGCATTCATGATCCGTGCTGTGTTGGCAACGATGGCTGTGCCGGTCTATGGCATCTACAGCGGATTCGAGCTTTGTGAAAACACGCCGGTTTCAGGAAAAGAGGAATACCTTGATTCCGAGAAATACCAATTTAAGGGCCGTGACTGGAACGCGCCTGGAAACATCAAGGACTACATTGCCCGATTAAACAAAATCCGTCGCGAAAACCGCGCGCTCCGAGAGTATCGTAATCTTCGGATTCAATCGTCGGAAAATGATAATATCCTCTGCTTCAGTAAAACCACGGAGTCATTTGATGATGCGCTTCTGGTCGCTGTGACAGTGGATCCATGGAACGCGCAGGCCGGATTTATTAACGTTCCTTTGGGGGATTTTGGTCTTGGTGAAAATGATCCCTATCTCGTCGAGGATCTTCTCACGGGAGAACGTTTCGCCTGGAGAGGTTCCCGCAATTTCATCGCCCTCGACCCGCACC
>JBEIMO010000246.1:0-1913 GCA_040378625.1 Verrucomicrobiia bacterium
GCTCATCGGCCATTGGCGATCTTTGGCCAGCTTTAGAAGACTGCCTCCAGTCACTACCTTCGTCGGATTTCAGCCTGCGCGCCGCGTGATGATTGGAATTTTTAAACACACCATCTTTCGCGCGATCTGCGCAGTCATTGCGATGGCGGCCATGAGTTCATGCGCCTCAATCAGCGTGCACAAGGTTGTCATAACCAAAAAAAATGCCCCGACAGAACCTCCGAAGGAAATTTTCATTCTGCCATTTTCCGACACGGACACAAATTTCCGAGTAGGCCGGGTTGACCGGGATTTGCACGATTTTAAAGCTGACTTGAGGGCAAATATGACGTCCGAACTTTTAGAACGGATTCCCACATACGTCGCTCCTGCAAGGATCGTCTCAACAAAGACAGCTATCCCTCATGGACGTTACTGGCTGCTCACCGGTCGCTTTCTGCGTGTGAATCAGGGCAGCCGTCTGCTTCGCAGCACGGTGGGCTTCGGAGCGGGCGGAACCAAGCTCGAAACGGAGGTCATCGCTTACGATCTTTCCTGCTCCAAACCCCGCGAATTTATGCGATTTGAGACAACCGGCGGGTCCAATATTTCCCAAGGCATTTGCGGCATTGTAACGCTTCCATTCACCGGACCGATGGCTCTCACCTCACTGTTCCATGTCCTCGATGGAACACGCAGCGGCGTTACATTTGATACAAGGCGCACCGCCCGCGAAATCACCGCATCCTTGTCGGCTTATCTCCGCGAAAACAACATGGAAACCAATGCCGAGCCATTGAGCCCCAAGCCACTTGGTGAACTCCAAGTGAACATGCCCCATTTTCATCCTAAAAAGACAATTCCAGCCTCCACTCAGGGAGGCCGCCGCATTTTACCCGAAAATTAGCCTTCGAGGTTGACCAGCGCTGCGAGCACGGTGGCTGTATCGGATAAATCCTCAAAAAGAAAATCCGGAGCATGGGCCTCCAATTCCGACAAAGAATAATGGCCGGTCGCAATCGCAACCGTCTTGGCGCCGATGGCCCGTCCGCACTCAATATCGCGAGGCGTGTCGCCGATGACATAAATGCGATCTGGCGGAAATTCCTCGCCATGACGTTCCAGAGCGCGCGCACGAGCAAATTTGCCGAGCTCGTTGCGGTCATGGTGGTCATCCGCGAATGCTCCAAATTCGAAAAAATCCCAAACGCCGTAGTGTGTGAGTTTGATTTCCGCGCCGCGCACCACATTGCCGGTGAGCAAGGCCAAAACAGCATCCTCTCTCTGCGACAAAGCCTCCAGAAGCGGAACAATGCCCGGCAGCAGGTAGCCATTATGCTTTCCCATCCGCTCCACCAAATGGTGCAGATAGGTATCCAGAAGAGCAGAAATATTTTCAGGAGAACATTCGAGGTTGTGCTTTTGAAGAAGCTCGCGAGAGATCCGGGCATCCGTTGCGCCAGCCAGTAAAATACCGTGCAAATCTTCATCGACGCCGAAACGCGATTTCATCGCATCTTTCAACGCCCCTTCGCCTGCCCCGCCCGACGTGATCAGCGTGCCGTCAATGTCGAAGAGCAGCAGACGGCGCTCAATCCTCATCGTGATGCTCAGCCTCTTCCGGCTCTGGCTCGAGAATTTCTCCGTGCTTGGTAAATTTCCGATGACGCTTGCTCGCAGGAAGCGGACTGAGTGTCATACCGATCGCGCGGCCCACGAGCTTTGGCTCCATGTCCACGTGCGCCATTCCTGAGAGATCTTCGCGCACACGTTTGATGACCAGAAGACCGAGATCTTGGTGAGCCATCTCGCGACCACGAAACTGAAGATGCACTTTCACTTTGTTCCCCTTGTCCAGGAAGTCCTCCGCATGCCGGATTTTTGTCAGGTAGTCGTGTTCATCAATGTTCACGCGGAATTTTATTTCCTTCACC
>JBEIMO010000247.1:0-1790 GCA_040378625.1 Verrucomicrobiia bacterium
ATGACTTCTTGAAATCTATCCTTATCGTCTTTCGGCAAGGATCTGCACGCCTCGGAAATCGTCCATTCCTGAGCTAGCGATTGATTCATTTGTTTGCGCACGATTTCACCAATGAAACGGGTCATCTCGCTCCTATATTTCAAACGAAATGGATCGGGCGACCCAAGGGTTTCCTTGACGCCGATGTATTGGTTTGCCGAGCTTTTGTAGGCCCATACAAACACATCGCGCAGATACTCGATGCAGTTTAGTTCATAAACACCAAGCAGACCCCCGATGTAATCCTTTTGCTCAACCCCTGTGAATGAGAGAGGGCAGAGGTTATGGCGAATCATCGGAATGTTGGCAGCAAGGCGCGAAACCCTTTTATTCACATCTTCAAATGGTTGCAGATAGGGTAAGTGCACCATCACAAAAAAAGCCTGCTCGTAGGGATTTTCGATTTCATTCGCGACCCACAAAATCTGCTCGAATTTTTCCTCAATCAGTTGAGGGACGGCCAGCGGGTGGAAAACCGTCCCGCTTATGCCAACAGGCCGCGAGCGGACGCGTCCGCATGACGCCGGGTCCTGGATGAGATTATCAGCAAGCAGTGCATGCAGATTGCAGATGGTGTGGCTATTGTATCCAACGCCTGTAGGGTTGTCGGAGAGCATTTCGAGAGCCGCTTTGTGATTGAGGATCATTTGCGTCTCTTCAGATTTGTGCCCCTCGGCAGCCTCACCGAGGTGGAGCAGGCGCTCGGTCTCAAGCAACGAGTAGGTATTTCCCTCAAGGCGGCTCGAATTCCAAGACAGATCGATTAAAAGGCGCTGCAAAACTTGCCTCAAATAAGTGCCAGGCGGCAATTCGTCCGCGCCTACATATCCAAATCGCGCCAGTTCGTCCCGCGTTTCGGCGGGTAAGTAAAATGTGCGATTCGGTTGATACGCATCCAAAAAATCGGATTTGTATCCGACTGGAATGCGCTCAGTGCGAGGCCTCTGAACCAAATGGCGAATACGGCGTCCTTCGGGCGACAGCCATGGCTTATCACCTGTAAAGGAGTCTGGTTCCTCCCTCAAGATGCTCGTTGATCCTTCTTCCTCAAAAGGAATAACGTAACGCGTTGCGCGTCCTTTGCCCTTGAGTTTGAGGTGTCCAGCTTGAACCAATCGGTCCAGGTCTCTTTGGAGCGTTCTTTTTGGAGTTCCCCTCATCATGGGGATAGTGAGAATGTCCTTGATCGATGCTCCAAAAGGAAAGCACTCGGCGGCTTTTATAACTGAATAGACTCTGGAATGTGATATTCTTCTTGGCATTTTCTTGGCACAAACTCTAAACGCGCCATTTAAAAATGCCACTAAATTATTACTCGCGCCATAAAATTATTTTCTTGCCTTTAAATTGATCCCCGTGTCATGATTTCCGCGACGCGAGTCATTTCATTAATGTTGTTGTAAAAATGCGGGCTGAACCTGATCCAGTTCTTTTCGCGGTGGCTTTTTCTCAGCGACGCACTAATTCCTGCTGGTTCGAGTCTAGAAAAGATTGCGGCACTATCTACCGAAGGGTGCCGCGTTGTTAAAATTCCGGACCTCATCGGGTCGTTTGCTCGTGGCGAGAGAAATTCAAAACCTGCCGCGCTGAGTTTCTCTTCCAAATAATCCCTGTTTTCCAAAATACAGGATTGCACATTCTCCAATCCGATCTCGAGAAGCATTTCTAGGCTGGCCTTCATTCCATACATACCGGCGATATTCAAAACTCCCGGTTCATAGCGGCGGGCTGTTTCCTCAAAGATTATTTCC
>JBEIMO010000248.1:0-1644 GCA_040378625.1 Verrucomicrobiia bacterium
CATGCGGTTCAGGCGATCGAGCGCGACGCCGATGTCTTCCTTGATCTCATTGAGGGAATGCCTGATTCGGATGCCCGTTTTTTAAGTCTGCCCCATGATGCCCTGCGTCGGATGATTGCGATGCGCCGCCGAGGGGTGCAGGGACACTCGGCGGATGAGGAGATTGGCTTGCTGGCAGTGTCTGAAGAATAAATTTCTTCAAAACGCGTCCGTCGCTACCAAAGCAGATTCCTTCAGCTTCGAGCACCTGCCGTTTTTTGTTGGCAGCAGTCGCGCCGCTTTCTCCAAAAAATCCACCTAATGATCCATCGCTGCGCACAACACGATGGCATGGGACTTTCGGAGCGAAGGGGTTTCGTCGAAGCGACTGACCGACTGCTTGCGCAGATTCGCAGTCAGCCGCCTTGGCCAGCGCAGCATAGGTGGTCACGCGACCTGCGGGAACCATGCAAAGAAGGGCGTAGATTTTTAACTGAAAACGTGAGGGTTTTGCTGTTTGCCTCGGCAGATCCATTCGTTACTTTTGTTCCGCTATGCGATCTTTTCAATCTGCTTTGTTCCGCTTCGATTTTGTGAGCGTGATTATCGCATCCAGTGCTTGCAGGAGGACTGCTGAATTGTGAATACGCCGACAACAACGCAATCCGACACCATTTCGGACAGTCCATTTCGCCGGATGGCGGGCAGGTTCCTGCGCGACCGGTTGTCTATGGTGGCGCTTGGGTTTATTATCTTTTATTTTGCTGTGGCAGCCTATGCCGGCATCTGCACTGTATTCCAACTTCCCATGCCGATGTCGCCCAATGCCACCAATCTGGAGGCCAAGTTAATGCCTCCATCTGCGCTGCATTGGTTGGGAACTGACAATCTCGGACGAGATGTTCTTTCGCGCATGGTGGCTGGATCCATGATTTCCCTGACAGTGGGATTTGTTGCCATGGCTGTTTCGCTGGGAATTGGAATCGTTCTTGGCGCAGTGAGCGGCTACTTGGGCGGGTGGGTCGATAATGTGCTGATGCGTATTGTTGATGCGCTTCTCTGCTTCCCGTCGTTTTTTTTAATCCTCAGCGCTATTGCCATTTTAGGGCCTAATATTTGGATCATCATTTGCGTGATCGGGCTGGTGAGTTGGACGGGAACAGCGCGTTTGGTGAGAGCGGAGTTCCTCACATTGCGCGAGAGCGAATACGTGCGAGCCGCACGAGCTATGGGGCAGAGTCGGTTGAAAATTATTTTTCGCCACATCATGCCAAATGCGTTCGCGCCGATCTTTGTCACGGCCATCGTCAGCATTCCTGATGCGATTCTCGTCGAGTCGGGGCTCAGTTTTTTAAGTTTCGGTGTGCCGCCGCCTCAAGCCACCTGGGGAAATATCATTGCCGATGGCAAGACCTACATTCTCGATGCATGGTGGCTGATTGTGTTTCCTGGCCTGGCGATCTTTACGGCGTCCTTGGCATTTTACATTGTTGGTGACGGACTCCGTCGCTCTGCAGAAAATCGTCCCAAATGAATTCCCCGCTTCTCGAAATCCAAAATCTCTCCATTAGTTTCCGCACGGACACTGGATCGGTGGATGCTGTTAAAAATGTTTCCCTTTCCATGAATCATGGCGAATCGCTGGCGATTGTTGGAGAGAGCGGC
>JBEIMO010000249.1:0-1611 GCA_040378625.1 Verrucomicrobiia bacterium
GCAAGTACGCTCCAGCCCATTTATTTCCGAAAGCGGACGATATAAAGGAAAGCGCGCCCTGTATGCATGGGACTAATAAAAGAGGGGCAATTGTGTATCAGAGACGCTTCGATCCGGAGGTCACTGGGGCGCCTGTGCTCATGGAATTTGAGGAGCAGCGTAGCCTTTAGCGAGTGAAGAGTAAGTCAAAATAGGTTGATTTGTATTTAAAATCGCATAATAATTTCCATATGAAAACGACTTTGGATATTCCAAGCGGTTTGCTGAGTGAGGCAATGAGGTTGGCTGGAGCGAAGACGAAACGCGCTGCGGTGCTGGCTGCCTTGGATGATTTCTCGAGGCGTGGCCGAATGCGCGAGATGGCCATGAGATTGGGAAATTCCGAAACTTTCATGACATCTGCGGATTTGGAAAGCCTGCGCCTTCAGGAGAAACCGGAATGACGCTGGTCGATACATCAAGTTGGATTCAATACCTCCGCCGCGATGGGGAAGCAGAAATGAAGGAAAATGTCCGTAGTTTGCTTTTGGATGGGGCGGCGGTTCTATGTCCTGTGGTTATCGCGGAGTTGTGGATGGGAGCTGGCTCGAAAAAGGATCAAGACGACTTGACGGATTTGAGCGCGGTTTTGCGGTGCTTGCCGATGTCTGAAGAAGTTTGGGAGTGTTCATTTCGCCTTGCTCGCATCTGTCGGGCCAAGGGGACACCGGTTCCCTCAAGCGACTTAATGATTGCTTCATGTGCATTTAGCCATGGAGTGAAAACATTGGCGAAAGACAAGCACTTTGAAACTCTGGAGGAATACCGAGAGTTGGTAAGATAGCGAATGGCGGAAACCTGGTGCAGGCATGCATGGTGACGATACGAAACTAACTTGAACCCAGCAGATTTAACCACAATCAAGTATCAGGGCGGATGCGAGAAAGAGCAACCGAAGGTTGACCCGAAGGGCCGGCGAGTAGGAACGAGCGAGTCAGAGGACACAACCAGGCGGCTGGTCAGCCGCACGGTAGACTGCCGTAGGCAGCCCGAAGGGCGAGATGAGCGGGAGCGAACGAGTCAGAGAGCACAGAGGGTGAGTTGGGTGCAGTTATGCAGGCGCTTCATTTTTTGTTCAAACTTAACCATTGCCTCACGAATTCCTGTAATTCCTGTAAATTCTGTCTAAAAATTTGTTTTCGAACCCCGTGTCCCATCCCATGAAGAAACTCCTTTTTATAGCCGCGATTTTGTTCTCCATACCGAGAGGCGAGGGGAGCGAAGTTAAAGATCCAATCGACATCGCCATGGATGCCGCCATGGACAGGAACAGCTCCACAGTTGGCATGTGCGAGGCCATCGCTGCTGCCCATGAGAAATGGGAGGAGAGGCTCAACGCGGCCTGGGCAAAACTAAAAAAGAAGATGCCGGCTGACGAGTTTGCCGAGTTGCAAAAAGCCCAGCGCGCGTGGATCGCGTATCGCGACCTCCAAATCAAATCCTACGAAGCCACCTATGCAAAATGGACGGCACGATGTGGATTCCATGCAGTGCCAGTGCGGTCATGCACCTCACCAAAGAGCGGGTTCGGAATTTGGAGGGCTTCTTGGAGCTCCTCGACGCACGCATCTA
>JBEIMO010000250.1:0-1584 GCA_040378625.1 Verrucomicrobiia bacterium
CCATGGATCTTATGCCAGAATTCCGCAGCCCTGGTTAGGTCGCCGTGCTGGATTTCTTCCATTCGACTTTGTGTGATTCGTGTGTGTTTCATAACAGGGCAAACGCATTTAAAATTTGAGGATTTTCGCCAAGTAGGTGTTATCCCAGCCTGCGCGCTTCAGTCGTCCTTTGATTCCTCTTTTGTTTGTGGATTCCCGCCGGATCAAGTTCATTGCCAGACCTCGTGTCGTTCCCAGGTTTTGGGCCGCGTGGCCTGTGCGGGCCCGGCTTTCATCTTCTTTGAAGATTACGTCCATCACCCAGTGGCAGGTATTTTCCACTCCCCAGTGTCCACGCACGGCTTTGGCAAATTTTTTCACATCCAGTTCCATGCTGCATAGATAGTAGCGTTTTTCCACCGTGGTGATTCCGTTTTTCTCGGTGGTGGTCTCGACCATGCCTACGCTTTTGAGTCCTTCCCATTCGCCTTTTTCTGCGAACCACTCTAACTGATCGCTCTGGTAATAGCGCCAGGTAGTGCTGCGACCGTGATCTTTTTCCGTTTCGCTATGACTTTCCAACTTCCGCACGTCTTCGGGCAAGGGCGCGGCTTTGCTCTCGCGGGGCTTTTGTTTCTCGCTGGCGAGATCATCGAGATACTCGCTGATCTCTTCGAATGCGGTTTCGTGGTTGCCTTTGAGGGCTAGTACGTAGTCGGCATCTGCTTCGATGATTTCTTTGGCGATGTTTTTCTGGCAGCCCATCGCATCGCAGGTGATGATGCAACCGCTGAGTTCGAGGATGCGGAGTAGTTCGGGAATGGCGGTGATTTCATTGGATTTCTCTGCCACTTTATATTGGCCGAGAAGGAGGCGGTTTTCTCCTGCCCAGGCGTTGACGATGTAGTGAAGGTTCTCGTTTTTGTTGCGGGCGCGGCGTTGGGCTTTGCCATCGATGGCGACGATCTCGCTGGGAATTTTCTCGCGGACGGCTTGTGTCCAGCGGATGAGGCATTCCTGAAATGCATGCGGATCGAGCAACTGGAAGACGCGGTTGAAGGTGTCGTGGCTGGGAATGCCGTTGGGTAGCTCAAGGTGTTGACGAAGCCACGGTAGCTTGGCTTTGCCGAATTCTTCCATGTCCTCAAAACTCTCTCCACCGCAAATGACAGCGCAGAGTGCGATGAAAAGTATGTCGCTGAGATGGTGTTTGCGCGCGCGTTCGATGCGCGGATCGTCAAGCTCCTGTAAGATGAGGATGATACCTGGAGACGGAGCAGTGCTGTTTTCGTTAGGTTCGTGCGGTGAGGACATCCGCTAATTATTAAGATGTATTTACAAAGTACAAGTCTTTTGTTGATTTTTCAACAAATTAAATGCGTTTGCCCTGAGTCCTTTGTCGAGTTTGCCGTTGTGCGATTCGCGGATGGGAAAATTTTGTTTCACTCACTTGTTAGATGATGAAGAGGCGGGAGTATCCGTCAGAATTCTTGGGCGGAGTCATGCGCCGATCATATCGATGACGTTCATCCCTTTTAGCCCGAACAGGGGTGCGGCAGCGAGAAAGTGGCGGTCGTTCGAATAGACTTCCTTGAAGCCGTGTTC